>DAHWEX010000189.1 GCA_027326205.1 Actinomycetota bacterium | reverse complement strand
GCGTGTCGCTGCCCGGCCGGGACGTTCCTCCCGGTTAGTGTCGCCTTCATGGCGTCCTGGTTCGCGGGGTTACCTCCCGTGGCTGGCACCCGGGCGGCTGGCGCGCTGCCCGCGGATGCGGTGGTGTCGCTGCGCATGGCTGATGGCGGCGAGGCCAGTTTCCCGCTGCCGCAGGTGAGGGCACGGCAGGTCGCTTCGGCGGTGCCGTGGCGCCAGACGCGCAGCGCCCGCGGTCAGGTGCACTACCCGGGCTATTTCTGGTCGGCGACGATGGGCGCGCACGTGATCTACGAAGGCAGCCGTGCTGAGACTGCTATGGCAGCAGCGCCTGGCAACCGACCTGCACAGCTGCCTTGACGCGGGCAGCGCACTGGAGGTGACGGGATGAACCACGTCCCAGCCGGCATCATCACCATCGGGACCCAGCTGTGCTCCGACGGCGGCATCTGGGAAGTGGCGGAGATTACCGCCACGGGAGGGGTGCTGCGCGACGCCCTGGGCGACCTGCGGCAGGCCGGCATCGGCCACCTGCTCGCCGACCCCTCGACCCGCCTGCTGGGCATCCCGGCCGGGCAGTTCGCCCTGTCCCCGCCGGGCGCCAGCGGGCTCACCACGAAGCAGGCGGAAGAGCTGAGGACGCTGGCCGGCCACGTGCAGGAGGTGCTGACCGGCTACCAGCGCGGCAGCGAGGCGCTGGCACTGCCCGGGGAGCCCAGGCCGGAATACGCGCCCGGGTCCCCGAAACTGCGGCCCTGCGCGGGCCGTTGCCAGTCGGATCGGCCGCGTCCGGAATCGCCGCTTGGGCAGCGGCACTGGTACCTGCTGCCTATCCGCCCAGTGCGCCGTCGATGAGGCGGATCAGGCAGGACTCGAAGTTCTGGTCTGCCGTTCGCTGCTGGGGTGATGGTGATGCCAGGGCGGCGGCCAGGTTCGGGTAGCTGCCGCTGGCGGCTGCTTCTGCCAGGATCTTGACTGGTGCCGCCTGCTGTTCCTGCTCGGTGACGCCGGTGCGTGCGCGTTCGTCGTCGAGGGCCGCCTGCATGGCGCCGTACATGAGGGCGAAGCCGTTGATGACCGCGATGGTCTCCATTTTCGCGGCGGTGCCGAGCCCGGTTCCGGCCAGCAGCCCGAGGAAGTAGTCGATGTAGCGCAGCGTGCACGGTCCCATGGGCGGCGGCGGATTCATGACGACGGGCAGCCACGGGTGCCGCCGGGCGATGTCGCGGCCCTGGCGGGCCACGGCCGCGATGGCGGCCCGGCTGCCGGGCGGCGGGCTCGGCGGGTAGGCGTACTCCGCGGCCGTCTGGTCGGCCATCAGCTGGACGAGGTGCTCCTTGGCCGGGACGTAGTTGTACAACGACATCGTGCCCGTGCCCAGTTCGGCGGCGACCCGCCGCATGGTGACCGCGGCGATGCCCTCGGCGTCGGCGATGCGGATCGCGGCGACGGCGACCTCGGCGCGGCTGTGACGGAGCCGGGGCCCTCTCTCGCCCCGCTCGGGCAGCGACCAGATCGGCACGCTCGCATCCGTCCAGGTCCCGGCCACCCGGGCATCACCTCCGCCCCTCACGTTACCAGGTACGGCGTACCTGGTAACGTGAGGGTTAAAACAACGTACTTAGTGCCTTGTATGGTCAGGGCAAGTGAGGCAGGCAACCATGGCAGGTCCGGACCGTCCCGGGACGGCCGGCAGGCTTCCCTTTCACGTGCGGGCGATGCGCCGGCTGTCGGCGCGGGGCCTGCCCGGCCCGGTGTGCCGGGTCGCGGTAGAACATCGCATCGAGGTCCCGGCCGCCGACGGCGTCCCCCTGCTCACTGATCACTATGTCCCGCTGGCAGAGGGGCCGTGCCCGGCGCTGCTGGTCCGCTCGCCGTCCGGCCGCGGGTTCCCCTGGGACTACGTGTACGGGGCGCAGTTCGCGGCCCAGGGCTTCCACGTCCTGGTCCAGAGCTGCCGCGGCACGGGCGGGTCGGGCGGGACATTCGACCCCTGGCGCAACGAGCGCGCCGACGGCCAGGCCACCGTCGCCTGGCTGCGCCAGCAGAACTGGTTCAGCGGGGCGCTAGGTGTCATCGGCACCAGCTACCTCGGCTATGCCGCCTGGGCGATGGCCGCCGACTCGCCGCCCGAGCTGCGGGCCGTCGTCGCCGACGGCTCGGTCGATCCGCACGGTTTCTTCTACCCAGGGGGCGCGTTCGCCCTGGAAGGCGCGCTGGTCGGAGCCGTCAGCTACCTGTTCTCGAAGCGGGGGCTCGCCAGCGCCGCCGGGCCGATGCTGCGCCTGCGCCGACAGCAGCGCAAGGTAGCGCGGTCCCTGCCGCTGATCGACGCCTACCCGGCCGCTCTCGGGGGGCGGGCCGGGATATTCGAGCAATGGCTCACCAACCCTGATCCGGCCAGCCCGTGCTGGAGCGGCCTGGACCTGGGAGCCGCCACCGCAAAGGCGGCCGTCCCGGTCAGCCTGGTCACCGGCTGGAACGACGTCCAGCTGGACCAGACTCTGGAGCAGTACCGCCGGCTCTGCGGCGAGGGCCGCGACGTCCGGCTGATCGTCGGCCCCTGGAACCACACGTCCATATTCGACGAAGGGTGGCCGGTTGTCTTCCCCCGCGCGCTGAGCGACCTGCGCGCCGACCTGTCCGCCGCCCCTGGCAGCCCCGTCGGCACGCCGGTGCGCGTGCACGTCGGCGGCAGCGGCCAGTGGCGCGACCTGCCCGAGTGGCCGCCGCCGCACGCTAGCGACCGGCCCT
>DAHWEX010000183.1 GCA_027326205.1 Actinomycetota bacterium | reverse complement strand
GGGGCCGGTGGCCTAGCCAGTCCGTGTCCCGGCGGTTGGCCGGCCCGCGGTGGACGCGGCGCGTCAGTCGCGGTCTGGCTTGATCACGTTGTCGACGAAGTCCCCGATGGCGCCGAGCACCGCACCTGCCTGCTCGATCTGCGGGAAGTGCCCGGCCTCCGCGATCGGCCGGAAGTGGCCGTTGGCGAAGGAGGCGGCGTAGGACCGGCCGTACTCCGCGGTCACCACGCCGTCCTCCTCGCCCCAGGCGACCAGGACGGGGATGGTCACGCGGTGCAGGCGGCGGCGCAGGCCCGGCTCGAAGATGAAGTACTCGCCGGCGTAGGACGCGTTCGCCTTCTGGTTGGCTGCCATGCCGGCCCGCTGCTCCTCGCTCATCGAGGCCAGGTTCGGCCGGAAGGCCGCGTTGTAGAAGGAGAGCTTGCCGATCTCCGCCGGGGGCACCGTGCGGATGTCGGTGACCTGCTGGTCGTTGTCCGGGCGGATGCCGACCGCGTTGAGCAGCACCAGCGACTTGACCCGGCCGTGGATGTCACGCAGCGACATCTCGGAGCCGATCCAGCCGCCGAGGGAGTTTCCGATCACCATCACCGCGTTCAGGCCGAGGGCGTCGAGCAGGTCCAGGTAAACGTCGGCCAGGTCGTCAACCGAGTGCAGCCATGGAACCCGGGGGGTGCCGTTGAAGCCCGGGTGGACCGGGGTCACCACGTACGCGTGCTCGGAAAGCGCGGCCGCCAGTCCGGCGACCGACTGCGGGCCCGCGCCGCCGTGCAGGGCCAGGATGCCAGTGCCGCCGGATGCCGCGGCATCGCCCTTCTCGTCAATGGTGACGTGCAGTCCGTTACCCAGGTCGATGGTCCGGGTGGTGGCCGAGGTTGTGCTCATGAGGGGGAGTTCCTTTCATAAGAGCTGACTCTCGTGAGATTAGCGCCAGAGCAGACTTTATGCAAGCGAACTCTCATAACGAGAAAATGCTTCACTGGGAGCGCTGACGCGTGCTCGGACTGGGCGGTCCAGAAGGCGCTGGCCACCTCGGCGCACCCCGGACCGGATCGTCCACGTCCCGCGCAAGCCGGACGGACCGCTGCGGGGACACCGCCCGCGAGGCCCGGGGCGACACCGGGTGCGGTCACCATGGCCGTGCGGGACCTGGCCGGGGGCTTCAGCCCCGCTGGCTCTGCGCGGGTGTCTCCTCGCCGGGTGCGTCGATGACAGGGACCGGGTCGAGGCCGAGTTTCTCGGCGATCTTGGTCAGGAACTCGTCCTGGGCGGCGAGGTGGCCCTGGATGTGCGCGACCTCGTGGAGGGTGGCGCTGGCGTCGTGGAATGTCGCCTCGGCGCGCTTGTCGGCCGCGGCGGCCTGGACGTTCTGCCCGACCATGATCACTGACAGCAGTACCAGCTGCAGGAAGGTCTGCGCGACCCAGGTGACGACCGCCGAAGGGCCGCCGCGGATCGCGGTTGGGAGGCTGATCAGGTCGAACAGCGCGAACGCGTAGGCGCACCACATGCTGCCGACCGCCTTGGTAATCAACACCGCGACCCGGGTGTTGAACCGGCTGACCGCTGTGCCCCTGGGCAGGAAATCGGCAACCCTGACCGGGCGGTCGGCCTCCCGTGCGGCGATGCGGGGGTGGCGTATGTGCTGGTAGATCGTCGGCATAACCTGCCTTTCATCGAGTGACTGGGCGCTTGCGACCAGAACCTGCCCCTGCCCGGAAACCGGGGTAAACCGGCATGCGGTCCGGCAGCCTGCCGGCGCCGGACCGCATGCCGCGGGCAGCGCGGGCAGCGTCGGCTGACAGGCTGGGGGCGCCAGCGCATTATATGAAATATTGTTCATGTGACACCTCGTTCGATGAGGCGTCCCACGGACACGGGCCACTGATCCCGCCGGCCGGGAGACCCTCCGGGCTCAGGACACCTTCCCCGGCTTAAGGGGGAAAGACCAGGTGGCCGGTTCGGGCCTACCATAGGGTGCTGATCCGCCCGGTCGTGGCGGGAGGCAGGAGCTGCGGCAGGATGGCGCGAGCGCAGGGCCGTGCCGGGCCGCCGGGCGGCCCGGAGCACATGGACGCTGCCCTTGCGGGGAGGCTGGCCGACACGATGTTCGCGCTGTCGACGCCGAGCCGGGTGCTGATCCTGGGGTGCCTGCTGGCCGGGCCCCGCTCGGTCGGCGACATCACCGGGGCGCTGGGGATGGAGCAGTCCGCGGTCTCCCACCAGCTGCGGGTACTGCGGGAACACCAGCTCGTGCGCGCCGAGCGCGCGGGGCGCATGCGACTGTACGCCCTGTACGACGAGCATGTCAGCGTCCTGCTTGAGGCGGCCCTGCGGCACGTCGACCCGGGCCGCGCCGCCCCGGAGGCAAGCCACCGCGCCGGGGCGTCGTGACGCCGGCCCCAGGGCCGGCGGCGCCCGCAAGCCGGGCGCGGGTCACGCGGGCCGTGTTCACCGCCGTGGAGGACCGGCGGTCGGTGCTGGACCGCGCGCACCGCGGTGACATCACCGGAGCGCTGGGCCGGATACTGTCGCAGGACACCGGCCCGCGGCACTCGCTGCGCGGCCGTGCGGCGACGCTGCTGGCCGTCATGGGTCCCGGCGTGGTCGTGCTGGCGGCCGACAACGACGCGGGCGGGATCTCGACCTACGCCCAGGTGGGGGAGGATTACGGGCTGCGGTTCCTGTGGCTGCTGGCGGTGCTGGCCGGGGTGCTGCTCGTCAACCAGGAGATGGTGGCCCGCCTCGGGGCGGTGACCGGGGCGGGGCACGCCCGGCTGATCTACGAGCGGTTCGGCCGCCGCTGGGGTGCCTTCGCGCTGGGTGACCTGCTGGCGGTCAATTTCCTGGTCATCGTCACCGAGTTCACCGGGATCGGCTTCGGCCTGGGCTATTTCGGGGTCAGCCGCTACCTGTCGGTGCCCGCGGCCGCGCTGGCGCTGATCGCGCTGCCAGCCGGCGGGAGCTTCCGCCGCTGGGAACGTGCGGTGTACCTGCTGGTGGCCGCCAGCCTCGCCGCCGTGCCGGCCGCCGTCCTCGTTCTCGCGCACCATCCCGGCCCGCTGCCGCCCCTCGCAGCCCCGCGCCGCGTACCGTCCGGGGGCGCCGCCCTGATGGTGACCGCGATGATCGGCACCACCGTGGCCCCCTGGCAGCTGTTCTTCCAGCAGTCCAGCGTGGTCGACAAGCGGATCACCGCCCGGTGGCTGCGCTACGAGCGGGCCGATACCGCGGTCGGCACGCTCCTGTTCGCCCTGGGCGCGGTCGCCGTACTGGCGGCCTGCGCGCTGGCGTTCTCCGGAACCTCCTGGCACGGGGCCTACACCGACGCCGGCGCGGTCGCGGCCGGCCTGGGGCGCCGCAGCGGGTGGGCCGGGTCCCTGTTCGCCGTGGCGCTGGCCAGCGGGTCGGTGCTCGGCGCGGGCGCGGTAACCCTGTCAGCCTCGTATGCCATCGGCGACGTGGCCGGCACCAGGCACTCCCTGCACCGGCCCTGGCGCGAGGCACGGGTGTTCCACGGCAGCTACGCCGCGCTCGTTGTCCTCGCCGCCGCGGTGACGCTCCTCCCCGGGGTGCCGCTGGGGATCGTCACCACTGGCGTCCAGGCCCTGGCCGGAGTCCTGCTGCCCAGCGCCCTGGTGTTCCTGCTGCTGCTGTGCAACGACCAGGCCGTGCTCGGCCCGTGGGTCAACCCCCGCTGGCTCAACGTCATCGCCGCGGCGGTCACCGCGACCTTCCTGGCACTGTCCGCGCTGCTCGTCGCCGGCACGCTCTTCCCGGACCTGGCGGTCAGCTGGCGCACCGCCGCCTTGGTCCTGCTGCCCCCGGCGGTCCTCGGGGCCGCCCTGGGCGCCCGGCTCTCCCCGTCCGGGGCGCCAGGCCCGCCCCGCAGTTCCCGGTCCGGGCCGCCGGCCTGGACGATGCCGCCCATCGAGACCCTGACGCCCCCGCCCGCCTCCCGAGCCCGCCTGCTCGGGCTCGTCGCCCTGCGCGCGTACCTCCTCCTGGCCGCCGCCGTGGTCATCATCAAGGTCGCCTCGCTGATCTGAACACGAGAGGGCATGCCGCGGGGGAGCGACGTGAATGTCGGCGCGCCGACGCTGGCAGCGACGCGACCCGGCCAACAGCGGCCTGGTCTGCCCTTTACCCGCAGGTCAACAGGGCAGCACAGGGCATGCCCGCTAGGTGCCTCCCGTCATTCACATGAATAATCCTTCATGTTAAAGTGGCTGCGGCCCGGTAGCTGCGTGCCCCGGGCCGCCGCGCCACCTCCGGGCGAGCACAGGGAGGGCGGACATGCCGCATCCGTGGGATTCCGCAAGCCCCGGCCGACGCACGCAGTGGCCGCTGGCGGCAGCGCGGGCAGTCTCGCCGGCCAGCCTGGTCGTCATCGCGCTGCTCCCGGGGCCGGCCGCAACTGCGGGTGCTGCGCTACGAGCCGGCCGGCGGCCACGGCCCGCCCGCAAGGGACCAGCCGCCGACGTGACCGTAGCAGGCCAGAATTGCCAGGTAAGTATTCAGAGCCCGGGAAAGTAAGTATTCAGAATCCGGGAAGGGAGGACGAGGATGACGATGACACCAGCGTCCGGTCCGGCCGGGCCGGATGCCGTGACTGACCACAGGGCAACGCTGCGGTTGTCCCGGCTGCTGAAACGACTGGTCGCCGATCACGACGGGGAGCCGCTCGGGCGGCTGTCTGACGTGATCGTCCGGCTCCGCGGGGCGGACTACCCGCTGGTCACCGGGCTGGTGGCGGCGGTGGGCAGCGGCCGGAAGGTGTTCGTGCCCGCCGAGCAGGTCAGCGACCTGGAAGCCGATCCGCTGCGGCTGTCGAGCGCGAAGCTGGACCTGCGGCGCTTCGAGCGGCGGGACGGCGAGGTGCTGCTGCGCGCCGACGTGCTCGGGCACCGGCTGATCGACGTCGCCAACGCCCGCCTGGTCCGCGCGGCCGACCTCGAACTGGCCCGTGACAACGGGGGCTGGGCGCTGGCCGGGGTGGACACCCGGCACCGGCCGCGCCGTCTGCTCGGCCTGCTCGGACCGGAGGCGGAGCCGGCAAACGTCCAGTTCCGGGACTGGCACGACTTCGAGTGGCTCATCGGGCACGCGGGCAGCGCGCTGCTGCGCGGACCGTTCGCCCGAGTCCGCAGGCTCAAGCCCGCCCAGATCGCCGACCTGCTCGAAGAGGCATCCAAAGAGGAGGAGAGCGAGATCCTCGGCCGGGTGCACGCCGACCCGGAACTGGAGGCCGACGTCTTCGAGGAACTCGACGAGGAGCAGGCCACCCGGCTACTCGGCGCCCGCACCGACCCGGAGATCGCCGCCGTGCTGTCCCGGATGCGCGCCGACGACGCCGCCGACGCCATCGGCGAGCTGCCGCAGTCACGCCGGCAGCCCGTGCTGGACCTGCTGCCTGCCGGGCAGCGCGCCAAGGTGCTGACGCTCATGGGATACAACCCGGCCAGCGCCGGCGGGCTGATGGCCGTGGACTACGTCACCGCCCCCACGATGGCCACCGTGGCGGAAGCGCTGGAGAAGATCCGTCAGGCCGCCGCCGTCCAGCCGGAGGCACTGACCAGCGTGCACGCCGTCGACGCCGACGGCGGCCTGCGCGGCGTGGCGCACCTGGTGAAACTGCTCCAGTCCCCGCCCTCCGCAGCGCTGATCGAGGTCAGCGACACCGACCCGGTCCGGGTCGGCGCGGACACCGACGTGATGGACGTGGCGGTGCTGATGACCGACTACAACCTGATCACGATCCCGGTCGTCGACAGCGAGCGCCGTCTCCTCGGCGTCATCACCGTCGATGACGTGCTCGAGGTCACCCTGCCCGAGGACTGGCGCCGCCGCGAGGCAGCCGAGCCGCCGGACGCCCGCTACGGAGACGAGTGGTGACCAGGCGCGAAGACCAGTACGCGCCCGCACCGGGAGACCAGCCGGCGGCCGGGGCGGGCGCGGTCGCCCCGCGGCCAGGGGCACGGGCCGAAGCCCCGCAGCCAGGGAAGGCACCGGGCCGTGCCCCGGGGCCGCGGCTGGACAGGCCGTCCGCGGTGCTGGACGAGGCGCACCTGGGCGACATCGAGGGCGCGCTCGGCCGGATCAAGGTCGACGCGGCCGAAGCCAGCGGTTTGCGGCGCAAGCTGGTCACGTTCGCGGCCATCGTCGGCCCCGGGCTGATCGTGATGGTCGGCGACAACGACGCCGGCGGGGTGTCCACCTACGCCCAGGCCGGGCAGAACTACGGCTACAGCCTGCTGTGGACGCTGCTGCTGCTCATCCCGGTGCTGATCGTCAACCAGGAGATGGTGGTCCGGCTCGGCGCGGTCACCGGCGTGGGGCACGCGCGGCTCATCAACGAGCGGTTCGGCCGGTTCTGGGGCTGGTTCAGCGTCGGCGACCTGTTCATTCTCAACTTCCTGACGATCGTCACCGAGTTCATCGGCGTCTCGCTCGCGCTGCGCTACTTCGGCGTCACGCCGTACATCTCTGTCCCGGTGACCGCGGTCATCCTGGTCGCGATCACCGCGAGC
>DAHWEX010000173.1 GCA_027326205.1 Actinomycetota bacterium | reverse complement strand
CCCCTGCGGCGCCATCGAGATGGAACCCGAGCAGGCCTAGGACCTGGAGGTCCACGCCGTGTGGGCGATGATCGCCAAGGAGTTCCATGAGCTCCAGCGGGACCGGCGGACGGTGGCGATGATGATCGCGTTGCCGGTCGTCCTGCTGGTCGTCTTCGGGTACGCCGCGAACTTCAGGGTCAGCGGCATTCCCGTCGTCGTGGTCGGGCCGCACGCCAGCCAGGCGGCGGCCCTGCTGCGGGAACCGACGTTCCACGTCACCGCGGTCGACCCCGCCGCGGGCGAGCCGGCCGCCCAGGCGCGGCTGCGCGACGGCACGGCCGTCATCGCGGTCGTGACCGGGGGCAGCGTCCCGCTCGTCTTGATGGACGGGACGCAGCTGTTCTCGGTGCAGACGGCGGAGGCCGCCCTGGGCAAGATGGCGCGGGCCGGGGGCGTCGCGCCCCGGGTCGAGATCCTCTACAACAAGGACCTGAGCACCTCCTGGGTGATGGTCCCCGGCCTGGCCGGGCTGATCCTGGTGTTCGTCGGCACGCTGATCACGAGCCTCGGCGTGGTCCGGGAGCGGCAGGCCGGCACCCTGGAGCAGCTCGCGGTGATGCCGTTGCGCGCGTGGGACGTCATCGTGGGCAAGATCGCGCCGTACCTGATCGTGGCCGCGGTGGACCTCATAGCCATCGTGGTGATCGGCATGGCCGTCTTCCACGTGCCGTTCGCCGGCGATCCCGGCACGTTCGCCCTCGGCGCGGGGCTGTTCCTGCTGGTGACTCTCGGCATGGGAGTGCTGGTCTCGACGGTGTCGCAGAATCAGGGGCAGGCCATCCAGTTGGCGTTCATGCTCGTGCTGCCGCAGGTGCTGCTGTCCGGGCTGATCTTCCCGGTCTCGTCAATGGCCGTCGGCGTGCGGTGGATCTCCTATCTGCTGCCCTTGACCTACTTCATCGAGATCAGCAGGGGCGTCATGCTGAAGGCGATGCCGGTATCCGACCTGTGGCAGCCGATCGGCCTGCTTGCCCTGCTCGCGGCCGTCGTCCTCGGCCTGGCGGTCTTCAGGTTCCGCCGGGATCTCGCCCCGGGCGGCCGGCCGGAACGCGTCGCCGGGCCCGCCCCGGAGCCGGCGGCCTCATGAAGTGGGGACTGCGGGACGTGGACGCCGCCCGCGGACGCGGCCTTGTCCTCACCGGGGTCACGGTGCCCGTAGAGCCGTCGCAGGTCACGGTCGTGGTGGGCGGCGACGGCGCTGGCAAGTCAACCTGCCTCGAAGTGCTCGTCGGGCTCCTCGCGGCCCGCTCCGGCACCGTGCTGCGCCCGCCGAAGGAGCGCATCGGGTACGTGCCGGCCACGGCCGGGCTGTACGCGGACCTGACCGTCGAGGAGAACCTGGACTTCTCGGCCAGCGCCTACGGGCTTTCCGGTGACGGCTACCGCCAGCGGGCGCGGGCGCTGCTGGAGCAGACCGGGCTCGGCGGTGCCCGCCGCCGGCTCGGCGGGCAGCTGTCCGGCGGGATGCAGCGCAAGCTCGCCGTCGCGATGGCGCTGCTGCACGCGCCCGACCTGCTGGTCCTCGACGAGCCCACCACCGGGGTCGACCCGGTCAGCCGGGCCGAGCTGTGGCGGCTCATCTCCGGCGCCGCCGCGGCGGGCACCGCCGTCGCGGTCAGCACGACCTACGTGAACGAGGCCGCCCGCGCGGGCGCGGTGGTGCTCCTGGAAGCGGGAACGGTAGCGGCCAGCGGCTCCCCGGCGCAGATCCTGAACGGCGTTCCCGGGGTACTCGGCGTCATGGACGGCACCGGGCGGCCTGCCGGGCTGGCCTGGCGGCGCGGCGTCACCTGGCGGGTGTGGGACCCGGCCGGCGTGCTCCCCGCGGGCGCACGGGCGGTGACGCCGGACTTCGAGGACGCGGTGGTCGCGGCCACGCTGGCCAGCGAGCATCGCAGGGAGGGGAGGTTAGGTGACCGGACCGCTTGCCGAAACCCGGATGGCGGTACGGCGCTTTGGCCAGTTCACGGCCGTGTCCGGGGTCGACCTCGCCGTACGCCCGGGCGAGGTCGTCGGGTTGCTCGGCGCGAACGGCGCGGGCAAGACGACGCTCATCAGGCTGCTCCTCGGCCTGCTGCCCCCCAGCGGCGGCGTGGTCCGGCTGTTCGGGCAGGCCCCGTCGATCGCCACCCGCCGCCGCGTCGGGTACGTTCCGCAGACCCTCGGCCTCTACGCCGGCCTCACCGTGGCGGAGAACTGGGACTTCACCGCCGCGGCGTTCCGCACTCGCGGGGCCCCGCTGCCCGACGGCATCGCGGCGTGGCAGAAGGAACTGGTCGGCAGCCTGCCGCTTGGCGCGCAGCGCCAGGTCGCGTTCGCGGTGGCCCTCTCCCACCGGCCGGAACTGCTGGTCCTCGACGAGCCCACCTCCGGGGTCGGCCCGCTCGGCAGCGCGCGGCTGTGGGAGGGAATCCGGCAGGCCGCCATGGCCGGGGCCGGAGCCCTGGTGACGACCCACAACATGGAGGAAGCCGAGCAGTGCGACCGGCTGATGGTCATGGCCGACGGAAAGGTGGTGGCGGCGGGCACCGCAGGCGACATCACGGCCGGCCGTACCGTCGCCGAGGTCCGCACCGCGCTGTGGAGCCGCGCGTTCGCCCTGCTCGACGACGGCGGGCTCCCCGTGCAACTGCACGGTACGATGCTGCGGGTAGGCGCCCAGCCCGCGGCGGTCTCGGCCCTGCTCTCCCGGGCGGGCATCAGCGCGGCCGTCGAGTCCGTCCCGGCGAACCTCGAGGAGGCGTTCGTGGCCATCGTCGCCCGGCCGGCCGGGGGATGAGCCGCACCGGCCGGCGGCCCGGAACCCCGGACACCCGCGAGGCGATCCTCGCGGCCGCCCGCCGGCGGTTCGCCACCCGGGGGTACGACGCCACCTCGGTGCGCGTCATCGCGACCGAGGCGGAGGTGGACCCGGCCCTGGTGATCCACTACTTCGGCACGAAGGAGGCGCTCTTCGCCGCCGCGGCCGGCCTGCCGCCCGGCTTTCCCGCGCTCATCGCCGGCCTCGCGACGGTACCGCTCCAGGACTTCGGCCAGGTGCTGGCCCGCACCTACCTCAGCGTCGTCGACAGCGACGACAGCCGCAACGCCATCCTCGCCCTCGTCCGCTCGGCGGTGTCGCACGATAAGGCCGCCGCCATGCTCCGCGAGCTCCTGACGGCGCAGTTGCTGCCCGTCATCGTGCGGCTCACCAGCCGCCCCGACGCGCGGCTGCGGGCCTCCCTGATAGCCGCCCAGCTCATCGGCATCGCCATGCTCCGCCACGTCGTCCGGGCCGAGCCGCTCGCCAGGGCGGCGCCGGACGAGATCGTCGCCCTGGTAGCCCCGGTCATCCAGCAGTACCTCCGCTGACGGGCACCCGGGGCAGACCCAGCCGCGGCGGCGGTTCCGCGCCGCCCTGGCCGGCCGCCGCCCGGGCCGCCCGGCGGAGGCCGGGCGAGGTGGGCCGGTAACTCCGCCAGGTAGTCACCGGCCCACGTTCACCGCGGGCTAGCGGCGCGGGCTAGCACCGCGGGCTTGTCACCGGGACGAGGTCATCGCCCGGAATGACCGGCGCCTGGGGGCGGCTGCCCCCGGCGCGGCGGGTCACTCCGGCCTTCAGCGCCCGGCCCGCCCGCGCGACGGCCGCGGCCAGTTCGCCGAGGCGCGCGTCCGCCTCCCGCTGCTCTATGATGCTCGGCTGCCGTTCGGCCTGGTAGAGCATGTACGAGATGTTCATCGTTCTTACCTCCGGAACATACGCTAGGCAGTCCCTGTTCCCGGGCTGTTCCCGTCGCGGCGCACCGGGCCGGCCGCGGGGACCGGGCGGGAATACGCGCTTTGCCGCGTAACCCGGCGTCGGCCGCGCGGGTACGCGGGTACGCGGACCGCAATGGCAGTCCAGCCCGCGATAATGGAGGCGTGGTCGCAGGAATCACCCGGGAGGCAACGGCCGCGCACGCGGTTCAGGTAAGGCTGCTCGGGCAGTTCTCCGTGACGGCGGGCAGCCGGTCGGCCGGGCGGTGGCCGCGGCCGAGCGCCCGGCGGCTGTGCGCGCTCGTTCTGGTCAGCCCCGGTCACCGGGTGAGCCGCGACCTGGCCTGCGCGGAGCTGTTCCCGAACCTGGAACCGCGCGCGGCGGCCCGCTCGCTGTCCAGGGCGCTGTCCATGGCCCGCACCGCGCTCGCGGAACTCGGCGAGCCGGGCGGCGCGCTGCTGCGGGCCGACCTCACGCACCTGTGGCTGGCACCCGGCGTCGCGGTCGACGCCGACGACCTGACGGCCGCCCTGGACGACGCGCTGGCGATGGCACCAGGCCAGGCCCGGGACGACGCGCTTTGCGCCGCGCTCGTCGGCGACGCGGAACTGCTCCCCGGCGAGCCCTACGCCGAGTGGGCGGATCGCGCCAGGGACCAGCTCAACGCGCTGCGCCAGGAGGCGCGCTGCGCCCTGGCCAGGGACCGGGCCAAGGGCATCGGCAGCGCACGCCCCGACGACGTTGCGGCGGCCTGGTCCGCCTGCTTCGACCACGATCCGGCGAACGAGGAGGCGGCCGGCGCGCTGATCTGCCTTTTCGCCGCCCAAGGTCACCCGGAGCAGGCCGCCCGCGCCTTCGAGCGCTGCCGCGCCGCCCTGGAACAGCTCGGCCTGCGGGTCTCCCCGTCGCTAGCGCGGCTCTACGCCTCCGCCGTCGACCGCGCGCAACCGGAGCCGGACCCGGAGCCGGACCCGGACCCGGTCCGCGAGCCGGCACCGCCCCGCGAGGAGCGCCGGCCGGTCACCATGCTGTTCGCCGAGGTGGCCGCGCCCGCCGACCTCGCGGCCAGGGTCGGCCTTGAGGCGCTGCGCGACTACGTCGGCGGTTCACTCGCGGCGGTCATCACCGAGGTGGAGGCCCTCGGCGGCACCGTCACCTCCGTATCGGGCCGCGGCCTGCAGGCGATGTTCGGCGCCCCCGAGGCGCACGAGGACGACCCGGAGCGAGCGGTCCGCGCCGCCTACCGTGCCGTGTCGGCCGCGCGCCCGGCGGCGGGCCCGGGCCTGCGGATCGGCATCGAGTCCGGCCCGGCGCTGGTCGGCCCGATCGGGGGCGGCGCCAAGGTGGAGTACGTCGCCCTGGGCGACGTGGTGAGCACCGCGGCGGCGCTCCAGGCGGCGGCCAGCCCGGGATCGATCCTGGTCGGCCCGGCTACCCGCGCCGTCACCGAGCACCTGTTCCGCTGGCGGACGGGCGAAGAAGCGGCGCTGACCCCCGACGCCAAGCCGCTGGCCGCCAGTTGCCTGGACGGCCCCCGCGCCACGGCGGCGGAGCGCAGGCCCCGGCTCGGCGGCAGCGCGCCGCTGACCGGCCGCCAGGCGGAGCTGCGGCTGGTCGAGACGGCGCTGCGCGCCGCCGTGGCGGGCCGGGGCCAGGTGGTGCTGCTCACCGGTGAGCCGGGTATCGGCAAGACCCGCCTCGTGCTGGAGGCGCGCAACCGCTTCATCGGCTGGGTCGGCGCGGGCAGCGGCAGCCGGCCCGTCTGGCTTGAGGGCCGCGGTGCCTCCTACGCGTCCGCCACCCCCTACAGCGTCTACCGCTCCCTGCTGGCGAGCTGGCTGGGCGTGGCGCTCGACCAGCCGGCGCCGGCGCTCAGGTCCGCCCTGGCCGCCGCCCTGACCAGCCTGATGGGGAACACGAACCTCGCCGGCCCGCTCGGGAACCTCATGGGCCTGCCCGGCACCGAGCCGGACGCCTCCGGCAGGCTCAGCCCGGAAGAGCACCAGCGGAAGATGCTCGCCGCGATGCGGACCCTGGTCGCGCGGTTCGCCGCGATCGCGCCCACCGTGCTCGTCCTTGAGGACCTGCACTGGGCGGACCCCAGCTCGCTGCGGCTGACCGCGGAGCTCGCGGAACTGGCCGAGGGGCGGCGCCTGCTGCTGCTCGCCACCTCCCGGACTCCGGCCGGCGCGGCGAACGCGGTCGTCCGGCTGGGCGGGCGTGAGATCCGGCTGGGCCGGCTCGGCGGCGACGCCTCAGCCGCCCTCACCAGGGCGCTGATCGGCCAGGTCGGCGCCCCCGAGGTGCTGAGCGCCGTGCTGGAAAACGCCGACGGCAACCCCTTGTTCCTCGAAGAACGGTTGGCCGCGATGCTGGAGGCCGGCACGCTGGTGCGGGAGCAGGGCCTGTGGCGGCTGCGCGCGCTTCCAGACCCGGCCCAGCCGCACGTCCCCGCGACCGCGGAAGTCCCGGTGCCCCAGGTGCTTGAGCGGCTCATCCGGTCGCGGGTGGACCGGCTCAGCCCGGCGGCCGCCGACGCGATCCGCGCCGCCGCGGTGCTCGGCACCGATTTCACCACGGACGTGCTCGCCGCGGTGCTCGGCACCACGTCGGCCGCGCTCGCCCCGCTCCTCGACGAGATGCGGGCGAGCGACCTGGTGCACCCGGAACCGCACGAGAGCGGAGGACCGGTCTTCCGGTTCCGGCACGCGCTCATCCAGGAGGCGGTCGCGCTGGCCCTGCTGCGCGCCGAGCGGCGCGACCTGCACGCCCGCGCGGCCCGCGCGCTCGAGGCGGCCACGGCGGGCCGGCACGCCGAGGTGGCGGCGATCCTCGGCAGGCACTACGCGATCGCGGAGATCGCCGATCGCGCGCTTTTCTACCTGGAACTCGCGGGCGGCCACGCCACGGACGCCTTCTCCAACGACGAGGCGGTCGCGTTGTTCCGCGAGGCGCTGGCCGTGACGGAGCAGGCGCGGGACCGGATGGCCGCCGACGCCGTCCGGCTGCAGGCCAAGCTCGCCAGCGTGCTGTGGCGCACCGCGCGCCGCGGCGAGGCCAGGGCGGCCTTCCACGCCGCGCTGCGGCTGGCCGACGCAGGCCCGCGCCCGCTGGGCCCGCCGCGGCGGGCCCAGCTGTACGCCAAGCTCGGCCGCCTGGAGCTGACCGAGCTGCGCTACGCGGCGGCGACCGAGGCGTTCGACGCCGCCGAGGCGCTGCTCGGCGACGACGTCGCCGCGGGACGCGCGGACGACGCGGCCACCGACACCTGGCTCGAGCTGATGATCGACGGCCGGGCCGACGTGTACCTGCTGCGCACCGAGCCCGAGAAGTCCCGTGCCGTGCTGGAACAGGCCCGGCCGCTGCTCGAGGCCCGCGGCGGGTTCGCGCGGCGGGCGATCTTCTACCGCCTGTGGACGTTCCAGCACATGATGCGGAACCGGCTGCGCGTGGACGAGGACGACCTGGCCAGGCTCCGCGCCGCCGTCGCGGCGGCCGAGCACAGCGAGGAGGACCGGGACAAGGACGTCGGCTACGCCACGGACTTCCTCGGCTGGGCGCACTGGCTGCACGGCGACCTGCCCGAGGCGGCCGAGCGGCTCACCAGCGCGCTGGCCATGGCCAACCGGATCGGCGAGACCCTGCTGCGCGACATCGCGCTGCGCTCCCTGTGCCTGACCGCGCTGCGGCGGCACGACGTCGAGACGGTGCGCGCGCTGCTCCCGCAGTCGTTCGCCGCGGCCAGGGCGGCGGGCCGCGCGGTCGGCAGCCACCTGGCCGGGACCCTGGCGATCGCGAGCTGGCTCGCCTGGCAGGACGACCGCCCGGAGGAGGTGCTCCGGCTGGCCGGCGAGGTCGAGTCGCACGTCCCGCTCACCTTCGGCACCGGAGGCATGACGCGGTGGGTGTACCTGTTCCCGGTGCTCGGCGTCCGCCTGCGGGCCGGCGACCTCGGCGCGGCGGTCGCCGCGGCCCGCGGCATCGTCCACCCGTCCCAGCAGTGGCTCCCCGGCGAGCTGACCGCTGCCCTCGCCGCCGCCGGCGACGCGTGGCAGGCGGGCGACCGAGTCGCGGCGGCGGAACACCTCACCCGGGCCATGGCCCTGGCGCAGGCGGACGGCTACTGCTAACGGCGGTCCGTGCCGGAGGGGCGACGTACCGTGCGGGCCGGCGCATGGTGCAATATCAGGAGACATCGCACGGGGAGATGGGGCCCACGGATGCCGCACGAGGAAGCAGCCATGGACGCCCAGGACGCCGGCCAGGACGCCCAGGACGCCCACCAGGACGCCCAGGACGCCGACCAGGGCAAGCGGTTCGCCGACCCCGAGTACCGGCGTCTCCTCGACGTGGCCCGCAAGTCGCTCGAGCGGACCGGCGGCGACCTGACCAGGACGGTGACGGTCAAGAGCCCCGACGACCGGGAGCGCCGCGCGATCATCGGGATCACCGGCCAGTACCGGCCCGAGGGCGCCGGCGTGCTCGCGGTACGGCTGGAGGACCTCGACCAGGCCGTGCGCGAGGCCACCGGGCGCGGGCTTCCCGCCCTGCTCGAGACGGTGGGACCGCCGCTCAGGGACCGCCCCGCCGAGCGGCAGCGGCTGGCGGTGGGACGGGAAGCAGCGGTCCGTTCGGCTGAGGAATCATTCTTGGCTGAGAAGGGCTGGTACCAGTCCTGGCTCGCGGAGCTGAACGCGGACGGCACGCTGACCAGGCTGGTCAACGCGGGTGAGACGGACCAGGTGCGGCTGGCGGCCCGCCTCCTTGAGTGGGTGCAGCGGCGCACCGAGCTGAAGGCGGCGCCGACCCAGCTGGCCGAGCTCGCCGCGACCATCACCGGCGACACCAAGGCGCTCAACCACGGCACCGCCCTGGCCACCCTCGTGCTGCGCGCGCTCGCGCTCCGCCTGGGCGCCAGCCGGCCGAAGACGACCGAGGAACGCCGTGACCTTTGGGACCGCAACGGGGTGATCGTCGACGACCTGGCCAGCCGGGTGCTCGTGCTGAACCTGGCCGCCGGCGGCGACGGCCTCGGCGAGTGGCTCACCTCGGCGAAGGCGCACGGCACGCCGTTCTACGTCACCCTGCACCAGCTCGTCTCGATGCCGGTCACGCTCCCGCGCTGCCATGTCCGCGTGTGCGAGAACCCCGCGGTGCTGCGCCGCGCCGCCGCCGAACTCGGCCCGGGGGCATGGCCGCTGATCTGCACCGAGGGCCAGCCGTCCACCGCGTTCCACCGGCTCGCCGCGGCGGTCGCCCGGGCCGGCGGCGAGCTCAGCTACCACGGCGACTTCGACTGGCCCGGCGTGTCCATCGCCGCCGGCATCATCACCCGGCACAGCGCGCGACCGTGGCGCTTCGGCGCGAACGACTACGAAAGCGCCGTCGCCGACGGCGCCGTGCGGCTCACCGGAACCCCGCAGCCAACCCCGTGGGACCCGTCGCTGGCCGGCCTGATGAGGGCGCACGGCCGGGCCGTCTACGAGGAGGCGGTGGCCGACCGGCTGATCGGTGACCTCGGTCGCGCGTAGCGGGGAACGGGTTAGCCTCGGATGCATGCCATCGAGCCC
>DAHWEX010000170.1 GCA_027326205.1 Actinomycetota bacterium | reverse complement strand
CCACCGCGACGCCGTGGTCGCGCTGCTGGATGATCCGGCGGTGCACGAACTCGATCGAGCCCACGTCGAGGCCGCGGGTGGGCTGGCTGGCGATCAGCACCTTGTGCTCGCGTCCCACCTCACGGGCCAGGATGACCTTCTGCTGGTTGCCGCCGGACAGCGTGCCGGCCGGCGTGGCGGGCGACCCGGCGCGGATGTCGAACTCCTCGATCCGCGCGGCCGCGTTCGCGCGGACCGCGGCCAGGTTCAGGTTGATCCCCGAGGCGTACGGCGGCCGGTCGTACATGTCGAGGATGAGGTTCTCGGCTACCGAGAACGGGCCGATGAGGCCGTCCTCCCGGCGGTCCTCGGGCACGTAGGCGACGCCGGCCCGCAGCCTGGCCCGGGGGGAAGAGCGGGTGAGGTCGCGTCCTTCCACCGTGACGGAGCCGGCCAGCGCGGGCCGCAGCCCCATGAGCGCCTCGCACAGCTCGGTCTGCCCGTTGCCCTGCACGCCCGCGATGCCCAGGATCTCCCCCGCCCGGACCTGGAACGACAGCCCGTTCACCGGGAGGCCGCCGGTGTCGTCGGCCACCGTCAGGCCGGCGACGTCGAGGACCACCTCGCCCGGGCTGGCGGGCTGCTTGCTGACCCGTAGCTGCACGTTCCTGCCGACCATCAGGGACGCCAGGTCGTCCTCGGTGACGGGCGGCGTGCGCTGGCCGACGACCCGGCCGCGGCGCAGCACGGTGATCGTGTCGGCGATCGCCTGCACCTCTTTGAGCTTGTGCGAGATGAAGATGACGGACGTGCCGGCCGCCTTGAGCTGGCGGATGATGCGGAACAGCTCCTCGGTCTCGGCCGGGGTGAGCACCGCGGTCGGCTCGTCGAGGATGAGCACGTTGGCCTGCCGGACGAGCGCCTTGACGATCTCGACCCGCTGCTGGATGCCGACCGGCAGGTCCTCGACCAGGGCATCGGGGTCCACGTCGAGGCCGTAGCGGTGCGACAGGCCGGCCACGTCGCGGCGCGCCTTGCGCCGGTTGAGGAGGCCGGCCGGGCCGGCCTCCTCAATGCCGAGCGTCACGTTGTCCGCGACCGTGAAGACCGGCACCAGCATGAAGTGCTGGTGCACCATGCCGATGCCGGCCTCGATCGCGGCGCGCGGCGAGCCGAACCTGGCCGGCTTGCCGTCGATGACGATCTCGCCCTCGTCGGGCTGGGTCAGCCCGTACAGGACGTTCATCAGCGTGGTCTTTCCCGCCCCGTTCTCGCCGAGCAGGGCGTGAACCTGGCCAGGGGCGACCGACAAGCTGATCTGGTCGTTCGCCGCCAGCTGGCCGAACCTCTTGGTAATGCCCCTGAGCTCAAGTTCCACCTGCGTTCGACCGCGCTTAGACCGGGCTCTTGGTCGGCGTCGCGATGGTGCCCTTCTCGATGCCGGCCGCGATCGTCTGCAGCTCGGCCTGGAGCGCGGCGGGCACCGTGCCGGAGAAGTCGTGGAACGGCGAGAGCACCGCGCCGCCGTTGGCCAGCGTGCCGACGTAGGTGCCGCCGGCGAACTTGCCGGTGGCCGCCGAGAGCACCGCGTTCTTCACCGCGGACTGGATGCCCTTGGTCACGCTGCTGATCATGTACTTGCAGTACTGCGCGGCGCTGACGCAGCCGTCGGTGTCCACCCAGAGCATGCTGACCTTGCCGCCGGCCGCGTCGGCGGTCTGAACGGCCTTGGCCGCGCCGAGGCCCACGTTCCCGGCCACCGGGAAGATGACGTCCGCGCCCTCGCTGATGAACGTCTGGGTGACCGTCTGGCCCTTGGTCTGGTTGGTGAAGTCGCCGGTGAACTCGCCCTTCTGGGTCTGCTCGTTCCAGCCGAGCACCTGGACGTGCGCGTGGTGCTGCGCGTTGTAGTACTGGACGCCGTCCCAGTAGCCGTCCATGTAGATCGTCACGGTGCCGAAGTCCTCACCGCCGAACGTGGCGACCTTGCCGGTCTTGCTCATGCCGGCGGCCAGGTACCCGCCGAGGAAGCCGTCCTGCACGGTATTGAACACGAGCTGGTCGATGTTGCTCAGCTTGGCGCCGGTCAGGCACTGCGAGGCGTAGGAGCAGTCGACGATCGCGAAGTCCTGCTTCGGGTTGGCCTTGGCCGCGCTCTCCGTCGCCGAGGCCATCAGGAAGCCGACCGTGACGATGATCCCGCACTTCTCGCCGAGGAACGTGTTGATGTTCGGCACGTAGTCGCTCTGCGTCGTGGACTGCAGGTACTTCACCGAGATGCCCGGGTCGGCGGACTGCGCCTCCTGCATGCCCTGCCAGGCCGACTGGTTGAACGACTTGTCGTTGATGCCGCCGGTGTCGGTGACCATGCAGCCGAGGAAGCTGCTGGCCGAGGAGCCGGCCGCCGTGCTCGACGCCGCCGAGCCCGCGCTCGCCGAAGTCGACGTGCTCGCCGCCGGGGCGCTGCTGCTGGCGCTGGATGTGCTACTGCCACACGCGGCGATCAGCAGGGTCGCGGCCCCCGCCGCCGCGACCGTTGCTACCAACGAGGTATGTCTCACGTTTCCTCCACCGGACCAATTGCCGACGCCCGTGCCTGACAGGGGCGTTCCCTAGGTCAGATTGCCCGGAGATTATTTCGCCGGCGTATCCGGAGGAAAGAGCCTTACCCGGCAACAGGCACTTCGTTGCGAAATTGCGATGATGAGCGGGCGGTTTGCCCGAAGTTCAGCGCGGCGCCCCGCCCCCCGGGTTCAGCCGGCTGGCCAGTTGCCCGTGTGCCGATTCTGGCGCACTGTTATTTAGGTGGAGATCGACTGGCCCGCGCTGCGCGCCGCCGCGACCGACGCGGCGAGCCGCGCCTACGCCCCCTACTCACGGCTGCGCGTCGGCGCCGCCGGGCTGACCGGCGACGGGAGGGTCGTCACGGGCTGCAACGTGGAGAACGCGTCGTTCGGCCTCACCCTGTGCGCCGAGTGCGGCCTGGTGTCGGCGCTGCACGCTACGTCGCCCGCCCCGTCCGCCGGCGGCGGCGTTCCCGCGCTCGCCGCCGTCGCGGTCGTCGCCGGGGACGGGGCGCCGCTGCTGCCGTGCGGGCGGTGCCGCCAGCTCCTGCTCGAGGCCGGCGGCCCGGCGCTCCTCGTCGACACGGCCGCGGGGCCGGCGCCGCTGGCCGGACTGCTCCCCGCGGCCTTCGGCGGCGCGGACCTGTCGGCCCGCCGGGAGCCGTAGCCCGGTGGACGTCGTTTCCCTGATCCACGTCAAGCGCGACAACTCCCGGCCGCTGACCAGCCAGGAGATCGCCTGGCTCTTCTCCGCCTACGCGAGCGGCGACGTGGCCGACGAGCAGATGGCCGCGCTGCTGATGGCGGTCTACTTCAACGGCCTGACCGGCGCCGAGCTCCGGGCCTGGACGGGCGAGATGATCGCGTCGGGCGAGCGGCTGGACCTCGGCGGGCTCACCCGGCCCACGGTGGACAAGCACTCCACCGGCGGCGTGGGCGACAAGGTGTCGCTGGTGCTGGTGCCGCTGGTGGCGAGCTGCGGCGCGGCGGTGCCGCAGCTGTCCGGGCGCGGCCTCGGGCACACCGGGGGCACGCTGGACAAGCTGGAGTCCGTTCCCGGCTGGCGGGCCAGCCTCGGCAACGACGAGCTGGCCGCCGGGCTGCGCACGGTCGGCGCGGTGATCGCCGCGGCGGGCGGCGGCCTGGCGCCGGCCGACCGGCGGCTCTACGCCCTGCGCGACGTGACCGGGACGGTCGAGTCGATCCCGCTGATCGCCAGCTCGATCATGTCCAAGAAGATCGCGGAGGGCACCGGGGCGCTGGTGCTGGACGTCAAGACGGGTTCCGGCGCCTTCATGGAATCGCGGGAAAGAGCCGAGAGCCTGGCCCGGACGATGGTCGCCCTCGGCGAGGAGCACGGCGTCCGCACCCGGGCGCTGGTCACCCGGATGGACGCCCCGCTCGGCCGCGCCGTCGGCAACGCGCTGGAGGTCGAGGAGGCCGTGCTGGCCCTGCGGGGCGAGGGGCCGCGGGACCTGATGGAGGTCACCTACGCGCTCGCGGAGAACATGCTGGAGCTGGCCGGCCTCGACGCGGACCCCCGGGAGGCGATCGCCAGCGGCCGCGCGCTACGCGCCTACCAGCGGATGATCAGGTTCCAGGGCGGTGACCCGGACGCCCCGCTCCCCCGGGCCGCGCACCGCCGGGGCGCGCTCCCGGCACCCGCCGACGGGTGGGTCACCCGGCTGGACGCCAGGGCCGTGGGCGTCGCCGCCTGGCGCCTTGGCGCGGGCCGCGCCCGCAAGGAAGACAGCGTGAGCCGCACCGCGGGCATCCGCTGCCTGGCGAAGCCTGGCGACTACGTCCGGCGGGGGGAGCCGGTGCTTGAGCTGCACGCGGACGACCCGGCCCGCTTCGCCGCGGCGGACGAGGCACTCGACGGGGCGCTGACCGTCGCCGGCGAGCCGTCCCCCGTGCCGCCGCTCATCGCCGGCCTGATCGGCGGCTGAACCCGGGGGGTCGCCGTGACGGGGGTGCGCGGCGGGGCGGCGAGGGGCGCAGCCACGGCCCGTTCGGAAGACCTTTGGCTGTTGACTGCGGACTTGATCGGCGGGAACGCGGACCCAGACCAGGTGGCGGCCGTCTCGTCTCGCCCGAGAGCCGTTGGCGACGGGGCAGCGGTGACCGGTGTTCCTGCTGGGGGCCGGCGATCTTCGCGAACCGGACTTCCGGGCGTATCGTCGGCATCATGCGGCTGCAGGAGATGCGCAAGCTCGTCCAATTGCGCGGGGCGACGCTCGACCCGACGGCGCGGCGGCTCGGTGCCTGCTACGACGTGGCCGACCTGCGGCGGGCGGCGCGGCGGCGGATTCCCCGGCCGGTGTTCGACTACGTGGACGGCGCGGCGGACGAGGAGATCGCCGTCGGCGCCAACGTGGCGGCGTTCCGCTCCTGGCGCTTCCTGCCCCGGGTGCTCGCGGGTGTGGCGTCGGCGTCCACCGCCGCCCCGGTGCTCGACGCCTCGCTCCCGGTGCCGTTCCTGCTCGGCCCGGCCGGGTACACGCGGATGCTGCACCCGGACGGGGAGGCGGGCGCGGCGCGCGCGGCGCTGCGGCACGGCGTGCCCTACACGCTGTCCACGATGGCGTCGACCGGGATCGAGGAGCTGCGCTCGGCGGTGGCCCCGGTCGCTTCCGGCGCGGACCTGTGGTTTCAGCTCTACCTGACGCGGAACCGGGCGCAGGCGTTCGATCTCGTCGCCCGCGCCGCGGACAGCGGGTACACCACGCTGGTGCTGACGCTCGACACGATCGTCGCGGGCAACCGGATCCGTGACCTGCGCAACGGCCTGTCCATCCCGCCCGCGCTGACCCTGTCGACCGTCGCGTCGGTCGCCGGCAAGCCCGCCTACTGGTACCACCTGCTGGCCGGGCCGGCGCTTGACTACGCCAACTTCGCCGGGGGCGCACCGACGACCGTGATGAAGACGGCGGACTTCTTCGACGCCGACCTGAACTGGTCGGATGTCGCGGACTTGCGGTCCCGGTGGGCCGGGCGGCTGCTGCTGAAGGGGCCGGTGGGGCCCGCTGACGCGCGGCGCGCCCTTGAGCTTGGCGTGGACGGGGTGCAGCTGTCCAACCACGGCGGGCGGCAACTGGACCGGACGGTCGCGCCCGTCGACCTGATAGCGCCGGTGCGGGAGGCTGTCGGGCCGTCGTTCACCGTGCTGGTCGACTCGGGCGTGCGGCACGGTTCCGATGTCGCGGTGGCGCTCGCGCTGGGCGCGGACGCGGCGGTGCTCGGGCGCGCCTACCTGTACGGGCTGATGGCCGGGGGCGAGGCCGGCGTGGACCGCGTCCTCGACCTGCTCACCGCGCAGTTCCGGTCCACGATGCAGTTCCTGGGGATGAACTCGGTCGCCGAACTGCGCAAGCACGGCCGGGACCTGCTCACCCGCGGGGCCGACAAGTAAGCGCCCCGGCGACCCGCTGCTGCGGGTCGCCGGGGCGCTGGCCGCCGTCAGCCGGGGCCGACGGCGCTGGCCTGGGTATCCGCTCGCTACGGCTTCTTACCGCCGGCGCCCTTGATCGCCGTCCCGCCGAGGGGCTTGACGATGTCCGGCTTCGGCTTCGGCTTCTGCTCAGGCTTGGCCGGCTTCATGATCTTCTCCGGGTCGTATCCCATGGTGACCACTTCTTCGACTCCCGGCACCGCGGTTCGCGGCCGGACAAGACCGACCCTAGGAACTGCCGTCACGCACGGCTACCCTGTTCTCCCCTATTGCGGTAAATCGTGGAATAGGTTTACCCGCGTTACCTGCCTTGCGGGCGGGGCGGGAGGGCCGGGCGGCGCTTGTCCGGGCCGGTCGACGGGTCGGGGAGCTCGGCCGGCGGGTTCTCCGCCAGCAGCGCAAGCGCGCGGTCGACCCCCACCTCTAGCTGCGGGTCGTGGCCGGCCGCCCAGTCGTCCGGGGTGATCAGCACCTCCACGTCGGGGTCCACGCCGTAGTTCTCCACCGACCAGCCGAACTCGTTGAACCACGAGGCGTAGCGCGGGACGGTGATCCGGGTCCCGTCGACGAGGCCGTGGCCCGAGCCGTCGATGCCCACCACGCCGCCCCAGCTGCGCGCGCCGATGACCGGGCCGAGGCCGAGGGACTTGATGGCCGCGGTCACGATGTCGCCGTCGGAGCCCGCGAACTCGTCGGTGAGCGCCACCAGCGGGCCGCGCCGTGCCTCCTGCGGGTAGCTGTAGGGGCGCAGGTGGCGGGCGATCTTCCAGCCGACGATGCGGCGGGCGAGCTTCTCCACGATGAGCTGGGACGTGTGGCCGCCCCGGTTGCCGCGCACGTCGATGATCAGGGCGCCGCGGCCCAGTTCGGCGCGCAGGTCGCGGTGCAGGTGCGCCCAGCCCTCGCCCATCATGTCCGGCACGTGCAGGTAGCCCACCTGGCCGTCGGACCGGGTCCGGACGAGGGCGCGGCGGCCGGCCACCCAGTCCTGGTAGCGAAGGCGCCGGTCGCTGCCGAGGGGAACGATCACCACGCGGCGGGTCTCGGGGAACTCGAGCGCGGGCGCCTCCGCCGCGTCCTGTCCGGTGACGGTCTCCCCGGCCGCCGCGGCGTCCTCCTTCTCTGCCTTCTCCGCCTCGCCTGCTGCCTCTGCCTTGTCTGCCGCGTCTGTCTTGTCTGTCTTGTCTGCCTTGTCTGCCGCGTCGTCCGCGTCGTCCTCGTCGTCCGGCTCGGCCGGAGGGCGCGGGACCAGGGACGGGTCGGCGGCCTTGATCGTCAGCTCGACCGGCTTGTCCGAGGTGCCCGCGAGGGCCGGTCCCGGGCCGTGCACCGGGTCGACCGGGCGGCCGTCCACCGCGAGGATCTCGTCGCCCTCCCGGACGGCGACGCCGGGGGCGGCAAACGGCGAGCGGGCCAGGGGGTCGGAGGACTCGCCGGGCAGCACGCGCGCCACGATCCAGCGTCCGTCGGGCTCGCGGACCACGTCGGCGCCGAGCAGCGCGGCCGGCTGGCCGCGCTGCGCCGAGCGGGTGGAGAACGTGCCCGACGGCATCACGTAGGCGTGCGAGGTGCCGAGTTCGCCGGCCGCCTCCCAGAGCAGGTCGCCGAACTCGGCCGAGGTCCGCACCCGGTCGAGCAGGAACCGGTACTCGTCGAGGACGCCGTCCCAGTCCACCTTCGACATGTCCGGCGTCCAGAAGTCGCGGCGCAGCAGCCGGCCGAACTCGGCGTAGGCGTGCCGCCACAGCGCCGCGGGGTCGGCCAGGAAGCGCGCGCGGGTCAGGTCCACAGTGACCACGTCGTCGGACGAGCCGTTGTCGGCCTTGCGGTCCGCGGGAACCACGCGCACGTCGCTCCGGTCGCCGATGACGAGCCGCGCGCCGTCGCCGCTGACCGCGTACCAGCTCACCTCGTTCGCGAGCACGCTCGCCTCGCGCTTGCGCAGGTCGAACCGCTCGAGCGCGGGCCGCGGATGGGCGTCTTCCGGGTCGGCGCCGCCCTCGCCGAGGACGCCGGACAGCGGGTAGCGCAGCCAGACCAGGCCACCCTTGGCGGCGGCGAGGTAGTAATAGCGGGCCTCGTCTACCGGGACCGCGACCACGCGGGAGGAGATGCCGTCGGTGTCGACGGTGAGCGGGCGGTCCTGCGCCGAGTCCTTGGCGCTGTCTCCGCCGACGGGACGGCCGCCGGGGAGGGGACCGAACGGTGACAGGGTGTGGGCGGCGAGGGGGACGAGGTAGGGGCGGGCGCCGAAGGGGAACGACAGGTCGAACGAGTGCGCGTCGTAGATCGGGTCGAAGGTACGACGGGAAAGGAACGCCAGGTACTGGCCGTCGAGGGTGAAGACCGGGTCGCTGTCGACGAACCGGCCGTCGGTCACGTCGACCGTGAACTGGTCCTCGACGCGGGCGAGCCTGATCCGGGCCAGCGGCTTAGGCCCGGGCTGGGACCAGGCCAGCCAGGCGGAGTCCGGCGACCAGGACATGTCGTCGATGTCGCCGTCGTCGTTGCCCGCGAGCTCGGTCACCGCGCCGGAGGCGGCGTCGATGAGCAGCAGCCGCCCGTCGTGCGACGCGGCGGCGAGGTGCTCGCCGTCCGGGGACGCCACCAGCTGCGTCACGTTGCCCAGGTCGGCGGAGGTGATCGTGGCGACGGTCTCCGCCGACTCCGGCTCGATCTGCGCGATCTGGATCGCGTCGCCGCCCCCGGCGTCGGTGACCCACGCGACCTTTCCCGTATCGCCCAGGATCCGCGGCAGCCGGGCGCGGGCGGCCGGGTTCACCGACAGCGCCCGGGCGGGGCCGTCGGCGTGGGTCAGCCAGTGCACCGTGCCCCGCACCTCGACGACGCTGGCCTGGCCGGTCTCGTCGCAGTCAAGCTCGCCGAGGTGGTCGGCGGCGGTGACGACCCGGGGCATCCGGGCGGCCGGCGGTGCGGCGAGCTGGATGTCCAGCCTGCGGGGCTGGGCGTCGGGGGCCAGGCTGTCCAGCCGCCAGATGTCGCCGGCCACGTGGTAGACGATGGCGGCCCCGTCGGTGGCGGGGTTGCGAGCGTAGAAACCGTCGTGGTCGGTGTGCCTTCTCAGGTCCTGGCCGTCAAGGGTCGTCGAGTACAGGTTCGCGGTGCCCTCGTGGTCGGACACGAACACCAGCCGGCCGTCGACGATCATCGGGGCGGCGAACTGCCCGTTCAGCTGGCTGAGTACCCGGGTGAACAGCGGGTCGTCGCCGCCGGCGACCCAGAGGCGGCCGGCGGTGCCGCCGCGGTAACGCTTCCAGTGGGCCGGCTCGCCGCGCTGGCCGGTCAGCAGCACGGTCGCGTTCGCCGTCAGCGCGAGGTCGTTGACCTGGCCGAACGGGAGCAGCCGGTGGGGGGCGCCGAGCGGGACCGCGTGGGCCATGGTGCGCTGGGAAGACGGCTGGCTGACGGCGGTGACGGCCAGGATCTCGTCGTGCCGGGTCCAGCCGGTGACGCGGGTGCGGGGGTCGCCCCAGTACGTGCGCCTGGTGGCGATGCCCCCGTCGGCGTCCGCCGTGTAGATCTCGGGGAGGCCGCCGTCGCGCCAGCTCGTCCAGGCGATCATGGCGCCGTCGGGGGAGAATCTCGGGTGGCTGGCCTGGCCGCCGTCGGAGGTCAGCCGCCACGCGCGGCCGCCTTCCGCGGGAGCGAGCCAGACGTCGTCTTCGGCGACAAACGTCAGCAGGTCACCGTGAACGTGGGGGAATCGGAGATAGCCAGGGATCGCCACGGTTTATCTTATTGCCGCCGCTACCGTGCACCGGCGGGGCGGCGCCGATGATTCTTTAGAAACTCTTTAGTATTCCTATTAGTCAGCCTTGACTCGAAATTAAAGCCAGCCGCGTTCCCGGGCGATGCGCTGCGCCTCCGTGCGGTTGCGGGCCCCCGTCTTCTGGATGCAGGACGACAGGTAGTTCCGCACGGTGCCCTCGGACAGGAACAGTTCGGCGGCGAGCTGGGCGACCGTCGCGCCGTCGCCGCGCGCGGCGGCGGCCAGCACGTCCCTCTCGCGGGGGGTGAGCGGGCTGGCCCCTTCGGCGAGGGCGGCCGCGGCGAGGTCGGGATCGATGACGCGCTGGCCGGCCAGGACGTCGCGGATCGTGCGGACGAGCTTGTCCGCCGGGGAATCTTTCACGATAAATCCTGATGCGCCGGATTCCATCGCGCGGCGCAGGTACCCCGGGCGGCCGAACGTGGTCAGGATAATGACCTTGATGCCCGGGCAGGCCCGGCGCAGCGCCGCGGCGGCGGTGAGGCCGTCCGCGCCGGGCATCTCGATGTCGAGCAGCGCGACGTCGGGCTTGGTGTCCCGCGCGGCGGCCGTCACCTCGTCGCCGCGGCCGACCTGCGCGACGACCTCGATGTCCTCCTCGAAGGACAGCAGAGCGGCCAGGGCCTCGCGGATCATCGCCTGGTCCTCGGCGAGCAGCACCCTGATCACACCGTCGATGATGCCACTTCCGTTTCCTGTTCCGTTCCTGACATGCCGGGGGGCCGGCTGGTCAGCAGTCGGGTGAACCGCCAGCGATATCGCTCGCGGTCGCGGGGGATGTCACCGACCGGGGCGGGGCGGCGGCATAGCGGTGCGGCGCCGGGGTCGTCGCGGGCACGGTGGCGGGTGTCGCGGGCACGGTGGCGATCGTCGCGGGCACGGTGGCGATCAGGCAGAAGCCCGGGCGGGTGTCCGGGCGGAACTCCAGGCAGCCCCCGACCCCGCTGAGCCGCTCGGCCATGCCGTGCAGCCCGGTGCCGGCGACGCGGGCGCCGGCTGGCCGCGGCGGCGGGTCGGCCAGGACCGGGGCGGTGCCGCCGCCGGGCGCCGGGTCGTGCCCCGTGCCGTCGTCGCGGACCGTGAGGGTCATCGCGCCGGCGCGGCGGGTGAGGCTGACGTGGCAGTTCCTGGCGCCGGAGTGGCGGACCACGTTGGTGACAGCCTCGCGCAGGCACCAGGCGAGGGCCGCCTCCGCGTCCGGGTCGAAGGTGCCCGACAGCAGGGTGAGGTCCGCGTCGTCGTGAGCCGCGATGTCCGCGCTCGCCAGGGCGGCGCGGGCGGTGATGATCTCGACGGCCAGGGTCGGCCGCCGGTAGCCGCTGATCGCCTCGCGGATATCGCGCAGCGTCTGCCTGCTGACGGCCGCGACCTGCACGACCTCCTCGCGGACACGGTCACGCTCGGCGCTGTCCGGCATGCGGCCGAGCAGCCGCGCGGCGAGTTCGGACTTGAGCGTGATCGTCGACAGGGACTGCCCGGTCAGGTCGTGCATGTCGCGGGCCAGCCGCAGCCGCTCCTCGCTGGCCGCGAGCCGCGCTACCTCCCCGCGTGCCCTGGCCAGTTCCGCGGTCAGCTGGGACTGCCTGCGCAGCCCGATCACGGCCAGCCCGATGAAGATCACGGGCAGCAGGTTGCTGAGGAATTCCCCGGTCTTGGCGTGCGTCGTCGCGCTGAAGATCACGTAGCAGACGACGACCCCGAGGACGGCCCGCAGCGCCCAGCGGCGGTCCGCGATCATCAGGCCCGAGGCGGACGACATGAAGATCCACAGCGCGACCAGTCCGGTCTGCCCGTAGAACACGCAGGCGAGCACCGTCAGCACGAACAGCACGGCCAGGCCGGGCAGGGCGTACCTGGACGGCGATGGCCAGTTGGGCACGAGGGCCAGGTAGATGGCGCAGAACGCCACGAGGATGACCATGCCGCCCGTGATGTAGAGCGCGCCGTAGTGGTGGGAGAAGAGGTACGCCACCGCACCGACTAGGTAGAACAGCCAGACTCCGCTGAAGACGACGCCTGCTACCTGCGCGCGCTTGTTGGGGTAGCCGGAGACGTAGCCTCCCCGCGACGGGAGCCTGCTGTCAGCGTCTGTCGTGGTCATCCCGGCCTTCCTCCCTCCTCTTCTACCTCATACCCGGGGCGGTGCCGGCCACGACCCGTGCGTGGCCGGCGCCGCCCGTCGGCTGGCCGGTCAGACCGTCTCCGCCATCGAGCGCACCGAGAGCGTGGCGAGCGCCGCGAAGATGATCAGCCACGCCACCAGGCCGATGGCCAGGTAGGCCGGCACCGACTTGCCAGCGATCACGTCGGTGGCGATGTTGATCGCCTCGAAGGTGGGCGTTCCCTTGCTGATGTTCCCCATCAGGCCGGTGAAGGGGAACCAGATCCCGCCGAGGATGCTGAACACCAGGTAGAGCGTCAGCGTGATCGGCTGAGCCTGGTCCGGAGGGTAGCGGTAGCCGACCGCGACCGCGAGCGCGGCGAAGATCGTCGAGCCGAGCCAGATGACCACCGCGATCACGAACCACTGCCACAGCGGCAGGTGTACGCCTCCCTCAAACCGGCCGAGCAGCATCACGACCGCGATCGACGGGATCGTCGTCGCCATCGAGGTGAGGATCTTGGCGATCACGTAGGCGCTGGCGGGCAGCGGCGTGAGCCGGAGCTGCCGGATCCAGCCGACCTTGCGCTCCTCGGAGATCCTGATCGCGTTGCCGTTGAGCGCGCCGGCGAACGCGCCGAACGTGGACATCGCGACCATGTAGTAGGCCGCGAAGTTGATCCCGTACACGGTCTTCCCCGCCTTGGAGAAGATCAGGTACAGGACCACCGGCATGCCCACGGTGAAGATCAAGTACCTGCGGTTGCGACGCAGCCGGTTGATCTCGGCCTGCGTCAGCAGCAAGATGCCGCGCATCGTTATCTCGTCTCCCTGGATCAAAGTGCGCTCAGTGGGCGGGCGCCGGCTCGCTGCCGTTGGCCCGGTCGTCTTCCGCGGTGATGGCGAGGAACGCCTGCTCGAGGCCGAGGCTGCCGACCTCGATCTCGCGCGGCCGGTACCCGGCGTCGAGCACCGCGTACAGCGTGGCGTCGGAGTCGGTGGTCTGGATGTGCACCCGGTCGTGCCTGGTCTCCACGCTGACCACGTTGGGCAGCCCGAGCAGGAACGACTCGGGGACGCCGGGCAGCCGGAACGCCATGCGCTTCGCGCCGGCCCGCTTCTTGATCTCCTCGGGCGTGCCGTCGGCGAGCAGCCGTCCGCGGTTGATCACCAGGATGCGGTCGGCGGCCTGGTCGGCCTCTTCCAGGTAGTGGGTGGCGAAGAGCAGCGTCCTGCCCTGGGCGACCTCTTCCTTCATCGTCGCCCAGAACCGCTGCCTGGTCTCCACGTCCATCGCGGTCGTCGGCTCGTCGAGCACGATCAGGTCGCACTCTCCGGCGATCGCCAGCGCGAACCGCACGCGCTGCGTCTGGCCGCCGGACAGCCGGTCCACCCGCTGGCCGGCGACGGACTCGACGCCGGCCGCGCGCAGGGTCTTGTCCACCGGGATCGGCCGCGGATGCAGGCCGGCGACCAGCGCGACCAGTTCGCGGACCGTCACCTCGGGCATCAGCCCGCCCGACTGGAGCATGGCGCCGACCCGGCCGGTTTTGACCGCGTGGTACGGGTCTTCGCCGAACATCGCGATCGTCCCGCCGGTGGGCTTGCGGAGGGCGAGCAGCATGTCGAGGGATGTCGACTTCCCCGCGCCGTTCGGGCCGAGCAGTGCGACGGTCTCGCCGCTGCGCAGCTCGAGGCTCAGCCCGTCGACCGCCTTCAGGCTGCCGTACTGCTTGCTGACGTTGTCGAACGAGACGACCGATCCCGTTCCGGTGTGGCTCATCGTGCTACTTCCTTATCCCCGGAGAAAGTGCCTGGTGGGCTTAGACACGCGGTGAGCTTGCTCATGGCGTATCTCGCGTACTAACGCAATCTCACCATCGGCGCCCGCCGCGCGGTAGTGCGCCCGCTCAGGTATCTCCCATGACAAACGTCATGGCACAGTCATGAACCCCGATCCCGGGGAAACCCGCCTGAACGGAACCGGGCCACGCTGTTAGCGGCCGACGGCGTAGCCCTGCATGCCGCGGGGGTTGGCGGCGGCGTGCAGGGTGCCGTTGCGGCGGGCGACCGCGCTGATGCGGCCGAGGGACCACGGGGGCTGGACGTGGACGTCGTGGCCCCGGGCGCGCAGCTCGTCGATCACGCCGGCGCCGACGCGCTCCTCTACGTCGAGGCGGCCGGGCTGGGCCTGGCGCGGGTAGAACGAGGACGGCATGTGGGCGGAGTGGAACGCCGGGAAGTCGATCGCCTGCTGCAGGTTCATCCCGAAGTGCACGTGGTTCAGGAAGAACGCCAGCGTCCACTGGTCCTGCTGGTCGCCGCCCGGGGTGCCGAACGCCAGGTACGGCTCGTCGTCGCGCAGCGCGAGCGTCGGGGTCAGCGTGGTCCGGGGGCGCCTGCCCGGCGCGATCGTCGCGGGCAGCCCCGGGGTCAGGGTGAACATTTGCGCCCGCGTCCCCAGGCAGAACCCGAGCGACGGGATGACCGGCGAGGACTGCAGCCAGCCGCCGCTCGGCGTCGCGGTGACGACGTTGCCCCACCGGTCGGCGACGTCGAGGTGGCAGGTGTCACCGCGCCTGGCCTGGGCGTGCACAGCGCGCCCGAGGGGCTCGCCGGTGGCAGGGTCGATGCCCGGGTCGCCGCTCACCCGGCGGCCGCCTCCAGCAGAGTCCGCGTCTGGCCCGCCGAACGAGCGCGTGGCGAAGTCCGGCAGGCCAGGTTCCCATCCACCGGGGCTGCCTGGCCGCAGTTCCAGGCTGGCGGTCTCCCCGATGAGCTCGCGCCGCTCGTCGTTGTAGCCGGCGGACAGCAGGTCGGGCAGCGGCACGTCGAAGAAGGCGGGGTCGCCGTACCAGGCTTCCCGGTCGGCGAAGGCGAGCTTGCCCGCCTCGATGACGGTGTGGATGAACTCGGCGCTTCCCGGCTTGAGCGCGGCCAGGTCATAGCCGCGCAGCAGCGCGAGCTGCTGGAGGAAGACCGGTCCCTGGCCCCAGGGACCGGTTTTGCAGACCCGCAACCCGGCGTAGTCGTAGGTTGCCGGGGCTTCCAGGCGGGCGTGCCAGGTTGCCAGGTCGTGGCCGGTCAGCAGGCCGTGGTGGCGTTCACCGGTCACGTCCATGACGGCGCCGCGGGCGAACTTCGCGATCTCCTCGGCGACGAAGCCGTCGTACCAGGCGCAGCGGGCCGCCTCGAGCTGGGCGTCGCGGTCGGCGCTGGCGGCCTCCGCCTCGGTGAGGACGCGCTCGTAGGTGGCGGCGAGGGCGCGGTTGGCGAACAGGGTGCCCGGCGCGGGGACGCCGCCGCCGGGCAGGTAGACCGCGGCGGAGGTGTGCCAGTGTTCGCGGAACAGGTCGGCGACGCTGGCGATCGACCAGCTGATCGCGGGCACCACCGGGTACCCGGAGCGGGCGTAGCCGATCGCGTAGCCCAGCACGTCGCGCAGGCGCAGGGTGCCGTACTCGCGCAGCAGCAGGAGCCAGCCGCCGAAGGCACCGGGCACGGTCGCGGCGAGCAGGCCGCTGCCCGGGACCAGGTCGAGGCCGAGGTCCGTGTACGCCGCGACGGTGGCGGCGGCCGGAGCGGTGCCCTGGCCGCAGACAACGAACGTCTCGCCGCGCCGCGCGTCGTGCCCGATCACGGGCACCTCGCCGCCCGGGCCGTTCAGGTGCGGCTCGACGACCTGGAGGACGAACCCGGCGGCGGCCGCCGCGTCGAACGCGTTGCCGCCCTTCTCCAGGACGGCCATGCCCGCGGCCGACGCCAGCCAGTGCGTGGAGGCCACCATGCCAAAGGTCCCCGCCAGTTCCGGCCGTGTGGTGAACTCAGGGATCTCAGTCATCCGTGCCGCTCCGTCCGTGCTCAGGTGTCTCTATCATCCAAATCCAACAGCACGTTGTCCCAGAAGGCTAGGAC
>DAHWEX010000123.1 GCA_027326205.1 Actinomycetota bacterium | reverse complement strand
CCAGATCCGCACCGACGAAGACGGCGGCGAGGTCAGCCCGGCCGAGATCTGGGAGACGTTCAGCCGCGAGTACCTGGCCGACGGCTCGGTCGCGCTGCTCGGCCACCAGTCCGGCTCCGTCGCCGACGGCAAGCAGAAGCTCAGCGCCGCGATCACGGTCGACGGCGCCGCCCACGAGGTCGAGGGCACCGGCAACGGGCCGATCTCCGCGTTCTGCGCGGCCCTGGCCTCGGTCGGCATCGACGTCCGGGTGCTGGACTACGCGGAGCACGCCCTCACCGAGGGCACCGACGCCCAGGCGGCGTCGTACGTAGAGGTGGCGACGGCGGGCCAGGTCCTGTGGGGCGTCGGGATCGACACCAACACGGCCACGGCCTCCATGCGCGCGATCCTCAGCGCGGTCAACCGCTCCCGCCGCTCGTAAAACCAGATAGTTCATCCCGAACGGTCCCCGGCTCCGCCTCCGTCCGCAACCCGGCTGCGGCGGCTGAGCCGGCGAGCGGTGCGGCCCCGCCTCCATCCGGAACATGGCTCTGGAGGCGGCCCGCCACCCGGCCGCGTGCGGGACAATGGAAGCGTGCAGGGGTACCGGGACGACGGGGTCGTGCTGCGGACGCAGAAGCTGGGCGAGGCGGACCGCATCATCACCCTGCTCACGCGGCACAACGGACGGGTCCGGGCCGTCGCCAGGGGAGTGCGGCGGACCAAGTCCCGCTTCGGTGCGCGACTTGAGCCGTTCACGCACGTGGACGTGATGGTCCACAACGGGCGGTCGCTGGACGTGATCACCCAGGCCGAGGTGATCCGGGCCTACGGCACCCCGCTGGCCGCCGACTACCCGAAGTACACCGCAGGGACCGCGATGCTGGAGACCGCCGAGCGGTTCACGCCGGTGGAGAAGGAGCCCGCCATCAGGCAGTTCCTGCTGCTCGTCGGCGGGCTCCGGGCGCTCGGCGAAGCGGTCGGGCCCGGGCCGGACGATCTCGCCGGCGAACCAGCGGGCACGCCGGCCGGCGAGGCGCCCCGCGACCCGCGGATGGTGCTCGACGCGTACTTCCTGCGGTCGCTGACGTTCGCGGGCTACGCGCCCGCGCTGGAGGAGTGCAGCCGCTGCGGCGCCAAGGACAAGCCGCTGGTGGCGTTCGCGGTCGCGGCCGGCGGGATGGCCTGCGCGGACTGCCGGCCGTCCGGCTCGGCCGCGCCCGCGCCGCAGACGGTGGCGCTCATGGTCGCCCTGCTGCGCGGCGACTGGGACGAGGCGATCCGGAGCGAGCGCAGGCACCGGGTAGAGTGCAGTGGCCTGGTGGCCGCGTACCTGCAGTGGCACCTGGAGCACTCGATCCGGTCGCTGCGTCATGTGGAGCGCGCTTGAGCAAGACCCCCGCCGGCAGCCAGCCTCGCGCGATTAGGCCGCCGTTCCCGCACCCGAGCGGCATCCGCCCGCCGGAGATCCCCCGTGAACTGGTGCCGCGGCACGTCGCGATCGTGATGGACGGCGACGGCCGCTGGGCCAAGGAGCGCGGCCTGCCGCGGACCGAGGGGCACAAGGTCGGCGAGGCCGCCCTGATGGACGTGCTCATGGGCGCCATCGAACTCGGCGTCAAGTACATCTCCGCGTACGCGTTCTCGACGGAGAACTGGCGCAGGCACCCGGACGAGGTCGCGTTCCTGATGAGCTTCAACCGGGACGTGATCCACCGCCGCCGGGAGGAGCTCGCCGCGGCCGGCGTCCGCATCCGCTGGGCGGGCAGGCGGCCGCGGCTGTGGCGCTCCGTCATCAGGGAGCTCGAGGACGCCGAGCAGCTCAGCGAGGAGAACACGGCCCTCACGCTCCAGTTCTGCTGCAACTACGGCGGCCGCGCGGAGATCATCGACGCCACGGCCGCGATCGCCCGCGACGTGGCCGCGGGAAAGCTCCGTCCCGACAAGATCACCGAGGAGCTTTTCCACCGCTACCTGGACGAGCCGGAAGTCCCCGACGTGGACCTGTGGATTCGTTCTTCCGGCGAGCAGCGGCTGTCCAATTTCCTGCTCTGGCAGTCGGCCTATGCGGAGCTGGTGTTTCTCGACACCCTTTGGCCGGATTTCGACCGGCGGCATCTCTGGCATGCCTGCGAAATCTACGCCTCCAGGGACCGCCGGTTCGGCGGCGCCATCCCGAACTCGGTCGCGGGTCAGCTGGCCCCGGTTCCCGTGAGCGGAGAGTAACCAGGCATATCCTGGCGAATCCTGGTTCGCGTGAACCGTCGCAGGCTCATAAGCTCACGGGCATGGCCCTACGCAGTGACCGTCTTGACGCCGTCGTCAACCTGAGCAAGCGACGCGGGTTCGTCTACCCGTCGAGTGAGATCTACGGCGGTTTGCGCGCCGCCTGGGACTACGGTCCGCTGGGCGTAGAGCTGAAGAACAACGTCAAGCGCCAGTGGTGGCGGTACATGGTCCAGGAGCGCGACGACATCGTCGGCTTGGACTCCAGCGTGATCCTCGCCCGCGAGGTGTGGGAGGCCAGCGGCCACGTCGCGACCTTCACCGACCCGCTGACCGAGTGCCTGAGCTGCCACAAGCGGTTCCGCGCCGACCACCTCATCGAGGCCTACGAGGACAAGCACGGCCACGTCCCGGCCGGCGGCCTCGACGACGTCAACTGCCCGAACTGCGGGGTCAAGGGCCAGTTCACCGAGCCCAGGCAGTTCAACGGCATGCTCCGCACGTACATCGGCCCGGTCGAGGACGAGAGCGGCCTGGCGTTCCTGCGCCCGGAGACCGCGCAGGGCATCTTCATCAACTACAAGAACGTCCTGACCACCAGCAGGAAGAAGATCCCGTTCGGCATCGGCCAGCAGGGCAAGTCGTTCCGCAACGAGATCACGCCGGGGAACTTCATCTTCCGCACCCGCGAGTTCGAGCAGATGGAGATGGAGTTCTTCGTCAAGCCCGGCACCGACGAGGAGTGGCACCAGTACTGGATCGAGCAGCGCCTGGAGTGGTGGAAGGGCCTGGGCATCAACCCGGACAACCTGCGGCTGTACGAGCAACCGAAGGAGAAGCTCTCCCACTACGCCAAGCGGACGGTCGACATCGAGTACAAGTTCGACTTCGCCGGCTCGGAGTGGGGCGAGCTTGAGGGCATCGCGAACCGCACCGACTTTGACCTGAGCTCCCACCAGCAGGCCTCGGGCGTGGACCTCACCTACCTGGAGCAGGACTCCGGCGAGCGGTACACGCCGTTCGTCATCGAGCCCGCGGCCGGCGTCGACCGGGGCACGCTGGTCTTCCTGCTCGACGCCTACCACGAGGACGAGGCGCCGGACGCCAAGGGCAAGCTGGAGAAGCGCACGGTGCTGCGCCTCGACCCGAGGCTCGCCCCGGTCAAGGTCGCGGTCCTGCCGCTGTCCCGCAACGCCGACCTGTCGCCGAAGGCCAAGGACATCGCGGCCCTGCTCCGCAAGCGCTGGACCACGGACTTCGACGACGCCCAGGCGATCGGCCGCCGCTACCGCCGCCAGGACGAGATCGGCACACCGCTCTGCGTCACGGTCGACTTCGACACCCTGGAAGACCAGGCCGTCACGGTCCGCAGCCGCGACACCATGACCCAGGAACGCATCGGCATCGACGCCCTGGTCGGCTACCTCTCGGACCGCCTGCCGCTCTGGTAGCGGGCCGAGTGGGTGGCCTCGTCGGCCCGTGGGCGCCTCCGGTGGTCACATCAGGGCGGATATGACCGTCTCCAGGGTCTCCTTGGGCGTCGTCGCGGTCCGGCGGCCCGCGGGCACGTCGGCCCGGCAGGCGCGGTCGTAGACGTCCGCGGCGGCCTCGTGGAAGCCGTCGGGCAGGCCCGCCGCGGTCATCGAGGCGGCGATCTCTTCCATCTCGGCGACCCAGCGCCAGCCCTTCGACGCCGCCGACCCGGCCGAGCGCTCCGACTGGGCGGTGAGGTGCGGCTGGGAGAGTTGCCACTCGGCCAGCAGGGTGCGCTCGACGCCGCTGGCCCGGGCGAGGGCGCGGGCCGCGAGCAGGAGCGCGGAACTGCCCTTGGTCCAGGCCGCGTACGCCATCTTCACCGAGGAGGCCGCGTACTGGGGGCCTTCCGCGATCCGCGCGTCGAGCGCGGAGCGGTTGAACAGCGGGCGGACCTCGTTCGCCTGCGGGCCGGACAGGTACAGCCGGGTGTGCCCTGCGGCCTCGGGCGGCGGCCCGATGATGCCGCCGTCGACGTAGGTCGCGCCCGCGGCCGTGACGACGGCGCAGACCTGCTCGGCGGTCGCGACCGAGATCGCGTTGGCGTCGACGTAGCATCCGTTGTACCCGGTGGCGGCGACCTGCCGCGCGACGTCGACGGCCGCGTGCGGCGGGCAGATCGAGAAGATCACCGTGGACTTCGCGATGAGCCGGTCGAAGCCGGCCCCGGTCAGCTTGGCGGAGAGCGCGCGCCCGGTCGTCGCCCGGGACCGCCCCGCCGGATCCCACAGCACCTCGTGCCCGACCGACACCAGGCAGCCGCCGACGGCGGCCCCCATCTCCCCGGGATGCAGTAGCCCGACGGTCGCCATGGGTCCTCCAGCGCGTTAAGCGGCTGTATTGCCGACGTCGCCTCCGGCGCGCGCCGTCGGCTCGTGGCTGTGCTTCCCACTCGCCCCCGGTACACACCGTTTGCTCGTGGCATTCGCCATCATTGTGCAGGTTAGCGCCCCCGGCCCATGCAAGATCCCTTGATGAGCCCCGCGTGGATGTCCGGCGGAGCGTGCGCCGCGGCCGGCGCCGGGTGCCGTGTACGCGGTGTGATCGGTGTCACCCCTGGCCGCGGTTGCCGTGGGCCGGCAAATAGGTAAAAGGCGCGTCAAGTTGGCAAAATGCCAGCGATTTTCAAATTGCAGCCAAGAATGAGCGATGTCAGGGGCCAGGCCGCTTCATCCGGTCTAAACCAGCGGTCTATACCAGTAGTGCGGAAGAGGTCTAAACCACTGGTAGGGCGGGCAAAATTTATACCGTTACCGTGGCTCGGACCACACTATATGCCCCATTGTCGGGGCATATCTATTTGTGTACCGTCAAATTTCCAAGACCGGATCAGAGCCGGGCAGAGTCCGTTACAACGGGACGGCCGGCGCTAGGAGCGTTCAGTGCCCAAGTTCGTTTACGACTTCACCGAAGGTAACAAAGATCTCAAGGACCTCCTGGGGGGCAAGGGGGCCAACCTCGCCGAGATGACCAACCTCGGCCTGCCGGTTCCGCCGGGATTCACGATCACCACCGACGCGTGCCGCCACTACCTGGCCCACGGCGCCACTCCGGACGGCCTGGCGGACGAGGTGACCGGCCACCTCCGGGCGCTGGAACGCGCCATGGGCCGCACGCTCGGCGACGCCGCCGACCCGCTCCTGGTCAGCGTCCGGTCCGGCGCGAAGTTCTCCATGCCCGGCATGATGGACACCGTCTTGAACATCGGCCTGTCGGACGAGTCGGTCGACGGCCTGGCCGGCCAGTCCGGCAACGAGCGGTTCGCCTGGGACGCCTACCGGCGGCTGATCCAGATGTTCGGCAAGACCGTGCTCGGCATCGACGGCGAGCACTTCGAGCAGGCCATCGAGGCCGCGAAGCGGGCCAAGGGCGTGACCAGCGACACGCAGCTGGACGCCGAGGACCTGAAGAAGCTCACCGCGACCTACAAGGACCTGGTGCACAAGCACGCCGGGCGGGAGTTCCCGCAGGACCCGCGCGAGCAGATGGACCTCGCGGTGAAGGCGGTCTTCAACTCGTGGAACTCCGGCCGCGCGGTGCTGTACCGGCGCCAGGAGCGGATCCCGGCGGACCTCGGCACGGCGGTCAGCGTGGTGGCGATGGTCTTCGGCAACCTGGGCGACGACTCGGGGACCGGCGTCGCGTTCACCCGCGACCCCGGCACCGGGGCACAGGGCGTGTACGGCGACTACCTGCAGAACGCGCAGGGCGAGGACGTCGTGGCCGGCATCCGCAACACCGTGCCGCTGCAGGACCTCGAGCGGATCGACAAGACCTCCTACGACCAGCTCATGTCGATCATGCGGACGCTGGAGGACCACTACCGCGACCTGTGCGACATCGAGTTCACCATCGAGCGCGGCAAGCTGTGGATGCTGCAGACCCGGGTCGGCAAGCGGACCGCCGCGGCCGCCTTCCGCATCGCCACCCAGTTGGTGCGCCAGGGCATGATCGACCTGGACGAGGCGGTCACCCGCGTGTCCGGCGACCAGCTCGCCCGGCTGATGTTCCCGCGCTTCGACACCTCGGGCGCGGATGTCACCGTGCTGACCAAGGCGATCTCCGCCTCGCCCGGCGCGGCCGTCGGCCAGGCCGTGTTCGACTCGGCGACCGCCGTGGCGCGGGCCGCGGCGGGGGAGAAGGTCATCCTGGTCCGCCGCGAGACCAACCCCGACGACCTGCACGGCATGATCGCCGCCCAGGGCGTGCTCACCTCCCGGGGCGGCAAGACCAGCCACGCGGCGGTGGTCGCCCGCGGCATGGGCAAGACGTGCGTCTGCGGCGCGGAAGAGCTGGAGGTCGACGCGCTGGCCAGGTCCTTCACCACGCCGCGCGGCACCGTGGTCAGCGAGGGCGACGTGATCTCCGTCGACGGCACCTCGGGCACGGTGTACCTCGGCGAGGTCCCCGTCGTCGCGTCCAACATCGTGCAGTACTTCGAGGGCGAGCTTGCCCCCGACTGCGACGAACTCGTCGCCGCCGTGCACACGGTCATGACCCACGCCGACGCGGCCCGCCGGCTTGGCGTGTACGCCAACGCGGACAACGGCCCGGACTGCGCGCGGGCGCGCCGCTTCGGCGCCGAGGGGGTCGGTCTCGTGCGGACC
>DAHWEX010000122.1 GCA_027326205.1 Actinomycetota bacterium | reverse complement strand
AGACGAGCGGTGCAACCTGCACTGCGCCCACTGCTTCGTGTCGGCGACCAAGGCGGGGAACTCGATGCCCTACGACGACATCGCCGGCATGGTGATCCCGCGGCTCGCGGCGTGCCGCGTGGACCGGGTCACGCTGACCGGCGGCGAGCCCACGATCCACCCGCAGTTCACCGGCATCGTCCGCGCCTTCCGGGCGGCCGGGATGGGAGTCGGGGTCTGCACCAACGCGACCACGCTGACCGATGACCAGGTCGGAGAGCTGGCGGCGATCGGAGACGTCCACGTGAACGTCTCACTCGACGGGTTCCGGCCTGAGTCGCACGGCCGGTTCCGCGGCGACCGCGACAGCTTCGCCGTCACGGTGGAGACCGTCCGGAAGCTGGCCGCGGCCGGGCTGCTGCAGGGGCTGCTGTGCACGCCGAACTCCCTGGCCGAGGACGAGGAATACCGGGAGCTGTGCGAGTTCGCCGCCGCCAGCGGCGCGGCCTACGTCCTGATGAACCCGCTGTCCTCGATGGGCCGCGGCGTCAAGTCACGGGGCAGGCTGGCCGGCAGCGACGAGCACATGCGCCGCATCCACGACCTGACCTCCCCGTTCAGTGGCCCCGGCCTGGAGATCGTGCACATCAGGTTCCCCAACGACGACGGCCTGCCGCTGGCCGGCTGCGAGGCGGGAAACATCATCTACGTGTTCACCGGCGGCGCGGTCACCGTCTGCCCCTACCTGGTCTTCGCCGCCCGCACGCCCCAGTCCCGGCACGACCCCGGCGAGTTCATCGTCGGCAACATCCTCACCGACCCAGACATCGGCGCCCGCCTGGACGCCTATGACTTCGCCAGCCGCTACCAGGCGGGCGGCAACCCCACCTGCCGGTCGTGCGGCATCGCCGGGCAGTGCGGCAAGGGCTGCCCGGCCGCGGTCATCGCCTCCGGCGAGCGGATCGGGGCGGTAGACGCAGACGTCTGCCCGGTGACCTCCGAGGCGCGGCGGCTCCTGCCGCTGATGCCGGCGTGAACGGCCAGGGCGGGATCCTGGTCAGCATCGACGGCCCAGGCGGATCAGGGAAGTCGACCGTCGCGGCGATCACCGCCGAACTGCTCACCGACCACGGCCTCGCCGTCCACGAGACCACCGAGCCGACCCGCACACCCCTGGGCAAGCTGATCCGCGCCGGGACCGACGAGTACACCGGGATGTCCCTGGCCTGCCTCGTGGCGGGCGACCGGCACCACCACCTGGCCGCCGAGATCCGGCCCGCCCTGGCCGCCGGGCAGGTCGTGCTGTGCGACCGCTACGTGCCCTCCAGCCTGGTCCTGCAGCGCATGGACGGCATCAGCTGGGACGTCATCCGCCAGCTCAACGACGGCACCGACCAGCCAGGGCTCGCGGTCATCCTCAACGCCGAACCCGAGGTCATCGCCGCCCGGCTCAACGCGCGCGGCGGCCACAGCCGCTTCGAGCGGCAGCCCGGCTCGTCGCACACCGAGTCAGCCCTATACCACGACGCCGCGCAGCGCCTGGCGCAGGAGGGCTGGCCAGTGCGCGTTGTCGACGTCACCACGCGAACCGCCCGCGAGGCCGCCATGATAGTCAGCGAACAGATCCTCGCCCTGCACGCCGCCCAGCCCCCGGAGCAGCCATGAACCCATCTGGCCTGTCGCTGCTGACCTTCAACATCGGCAACCCCTCACCCGAACGCGCCCAGCGGCAGCTGACCTGGCTCGCCAGCCGCGACGAGCAGGTCCTTGTCCTGACCGAGACCAAGGCCAGCGCCGGCTGCAAGCTCCTCGCCGACGCCTTCACGGGCGCCGGGTACACCGTCTGCTTCCCCCAGCCCGGCCCCGGCGAGTACGGCACCATGATCGTCACGCGGGTCGCCGCCACCCTCGACCCGTTCGGCGACGCGATCGGCTACCTCAATGCCCGCGCCGCCGCCGTCGCCCTGCCCGCGCCGGACGGGCCGCTGCGGGTCATCGGCCTGTACGTGCCCTCACGCGACGCCAGCGCGGAAAAGACCGAGCGCAAGCGCAAGTGGCTGGCCTGCTGCGACACCGCACTCGCCGGCACCGCCGGGCAGCCGACGCTCCTGCTGGGGGACCTCAACATCCTCGAACCCGGCCACAAGCCCCGGTACCCGTTCTTCGCCCCGTTCGAGTACGACTTCTACCAGGCCCT
>DAHWEX010000110.1 GCA_027326205.1 Actinomycetota bacterium | reverse complement strand
CGCCGCCGCGACGAAGGCGGCAGCCACGGCGCATGCCCACGGCCTCCGGTTCCTTGTCGCGCCCGCGCTCAACCTGACGACCGTCCTGGCACCGGGCAGCGGGTCGCGATCGCAGACGTTCCTGCGGCTCGGCCTGATCGGCCAGCTGGCCAAGGTAGCCGATGTCGTCGAACTCCAGGCGCAGAGCCTGGAACGGGATACCGCCGCCTACGCTTCGTTCGTCAGCGCCGCGACCTCGCAGGCCACGGCGGCGCATCCGGGTATCACCGTCCTTGCCGGGCTGTCCACCAACCCGCCGGGCGCAGCGGTGACAACTCAGCTGCTGCTCTCGGCCATCGCGGCCACCCGCTCGGTCGTCGGCGGCTACTGGCTCAACGTCCCCGGCCAGGGACCGCGCTGCCCGACCTGCAACGCTTCCCGTCCAGACATCGCGATCCAGACCCTGCAGCGACTCGGCTGACCATGACGGGCCGGGGGCGCGCGCCGAAGCGCGCGCCCCGGGACACGGAACTCTGCCCCGGCTTGCCGCCGGGGGGCGGCCTACGAGCCGAAGACCTCCAGTTCGGACATTTGCGCGCCGTTCTGGACGCTGTTGGCGGTGAAGGTCAGCTCGAGGTACTGGTCGCTGGTTCCCGACGGCAGCGGGATCGTGACCGTGTTGCCGGTAGCCGGGTTCCAGGTGTAGGTGGCAGCGGCGACCAGGGTCGAGTAGCCGCTGCCGTTGGCGGAGCCCTGGACGGAGAGCGTCTGGGTCCTGGTCTGCCACGCCGATGACGGCGGCAGGTCGATCGTGACGGAGCCGAGGGCCTGGACCGATCCGAGGTTCACCGTGAACGTGCTCGGCCACACGCCGTCCGTCGCCTCCCAGTACGTGCTGGTGTTGCCGTCAACGGCGTTGGCTGGCACGTAGGTCTGGGTGTAGCTTGACGCGCTGACCGACGCGTTGAGCGCCAGGTCGGTGGTCGCGCTGACTCCGGTGCCGGACAGCGCGACGGTCAGCGGGCTGCCCGGCGCGCTGCTGTTGACCGAGAGCGTCCCGGTCGCCGCCCCGGCGGCGGCCGGGGTGAACGTCACGCTGACCGCGCAGGAGCCGCCGGCCGCGAGCGACGTGCCGCAGTCGTTCGTCTCGCTGAACGGCCCGGTCACGCCGACCGAGGACATCGACACCGCGCTGCTGCCCGGGTTCGTGACCGTCACCGACCGCGCCGCGCTGGCCGAGCCGGCCGTCGTGTTACCGAACGACTCGCTCGACGGCGCGGCGGACAGGCCGCCGGCGGAGGTGCCGCCGCCGCCCCCGCCGCCGGGGAAGACCTCGAGCTCCGAGAGCTGGGCGGCGGGCCAGCCGGTGTTGCCGGTGAAGTTCAGCTGGACGTAGCGGGCGCTGGTCCCGGACGGCAGGCTGATCGTGACCGTGTTGCCGGCGGACGGGTTGAAGGTGTACCCGGCGGAGGCGACGAGCTGGGTGAACGTCGTGTCGTCGGTGCTGCCGAGGACCGACAGGGTCTCGGTGCGGGTGCTCCAGGCGGCGGCGGGTGGCAGGTCGAGGGTGACCGACCCGATGGACTGCGCCGAGCCGAGGTCGACGGTGACCGTCTGCGGGTAGCCGGCGCCGTCGGTGCTCTCCCAGTACGTGCTGGCGTTGCCGTCGGTCACGTTGGAGGCGACGTAGCCCTGGTAGGAGCTGCTCGCCGTGGCCGGCTGGTTCAGGGCGAGGTTGGTAGTTGAGGTGATGCCGGTGCCGGACAGCGCGACGGTCAGCGGGCTGTTGTTGGCGTTGCTGGTCACGGTCAGGGTGCCGGCGTTGGCCGCCGCCGTGGGCGTGAACTTGACCGTCACCGTGCAGGTGCCGTTGACCGCGATCGTGGTGCAGTCGCTGGTCTGGCTGAAGGCCCCGGTCACCGCGACGCCCGAGACGGTGGCGGCGCTGGTGCCGGAGTTGGTCACCGTCACCGTCTTGGTGGCGGCCGAACTGCCGACCAGCGTGGCGGGGAAGGAGAGGCTGGCCGCCGACGCGCTCAGCACCGGTCCCGGAGCGGTGCCGGTGCCGGCCAGGCTCACCACGGCGGTGACACCGCCGGCGTCGATGGTGACGCTCCCCGTGCTCGGGCCGGCCGCCGTCGGCGAGAACGTCACGTTGACGGTACACGAGCCGTTCGCCGCGATCGACGAGCCGCAGTTGCTGGTCTCGGCGAAGGGACCGCTGGCGGTGATGGACGACACCGCGGCGGCCGCGGACGTCGGGTTGGCGACCGTGACGCTCTGCGCGGCGCTGGTCGACCCGGTTACCTGCGGGCCGAAGGTCAGCGCGGTCGGGCTCGCGTTGACGCCGGTGACGGGATACGGCGGGTACACCGGGGCCGGATTGTCGCCCACGCTGCACCCGGCCGGGCTGATGCCGGAGTTACCGCCGCCGTCGGTGAGGGTGAAGTTGGTGCCCTCGCAGCTGTAGCTCGGCGGATTGCCCGCGTTCGCCTGCGCCACGCCGGTGGCCGTGACGTTGGTGAGCGTGGCCGAGCCGCCGGTCTGTTCCTGCAGGGCGAAGGTGCCGGCGCCGATGATGGACACGTTGCTGAGGCTGACCCCGCTGACCGTGCCCTCAACCCACTGGATCGCCTCGAACGGGCTCTGCTCGATCAGCGCGTTGGACACGTTGATCGGGCCGGTGACCGCGCCCTGGCTGCCGTCGAACCACAGCGCGCCCACGCCGAACTGCCAGTTCGGGTCGAGCTGGCCGTCCCTGATCATGGTGTTGTCGGAAACGGTGGTCAGGCCGACCGGGGTGGAGTTGAAGCGCTGCGCCACCGTGATGCCGCCGCCCTGGTTGATGCCGGTGTCCTCCACCAGGTTGCCGGTGACGGTGTTGTTGTTGCCGCCGTAGACCGCGATCCCGTTAGCAAGCTGCTGCTGCTGCAGGGTGTTGTCGGAGATGACGTCGCCGGAGTCGGCGCCGACGCTGGCGTCGGCCCACAGGGCGATGCCATCGTCACCGGTGTTGCGGATGCTGCTGTCGGTGATGGTGGAGTTGGTTACCGCGCCGTGCAGGTTGATGCCGTCGGCGGTGGTGTCGCGGATGCGCATGCCGCTGAAGGTCAGGCTGGTCATCGGGCCGTCCATCCAGGCGCCGACCTTCATGTGCTCGATCCAGATGTCCGACACGGTGGAGTGGCTCATCTCGCCGCCGATGCCGTTGACCTGGGCGCTGTCGTCGCGGATCTGCACGTTGCCGAAGATCGCGAAGTTCGACAGGTGAACGTTGGTGCTCCCGGCCAGGGAGTTGCTCGGCGCCCCGTTGCCGTAGAAGCCCGGCGCCGTGCCGGTGATGGTGGAGTACCACATCCCGGCGCCCTCGACGGTCACGTTGTTGACGATGATGTGGCCGGGGATGTCATAGGTGCCCGGCGGAATCCAGACCGTCCCGCCGGCCCCTGCCGCCGTGATCGCGTCGTTGAACGCGGTGGTCGAGTCGCTGGCGCCGGTCGGGTCGGCGCCCTCGCTGACGACCGACACCGAGCCCGCGGGCTGGGTCAGCGGCGCCGCGACGTTCTCGAAGTCGGCCAGGTTGACCGTGTACTCCGACGCGGTGTCCTCCGCGTCGACCTCCAGCTTGAACGTGGTGCCGGCCGGATAGGTGGTGGTGAACAGCCGGTGTACCTCGTCGTAGAAGTGCATCGGGTTACCGCTGCTCGGCGTGTTCACGAACGGGTAGCTGCCGTAGTACCAGCTGTAGGCGTTGGTCAGGGTGAAGTCGGCCTGCTTGGCGCCGTTGATGTACAGCGACAGGGGGGCGGTGTACACGGACCCGTCGGAGCTGTCCGGGATGCTGTACCGGAAGTCGATGGAGTTGGTCGCCACCGGGGTGGTGAACGTGACGTACTGGCCCGAGCCGTTGCCCGCCAGGGTGACGGCCTTGCGGCCGACCGCCTCGTCGGCGAGCTGGCCCTGGGTATAACTGGGGCCGATGACCGTGCCGTTGGTCGCGGAGTTCTGGGCCAGGACTTCGGTGTAGGGCAGGTTCGCCCCGCTGCCGCCGGTGGCCGTCGCCGCCGCCGCCAGCGCCGGCGGCGGCTGGAGCGCTACCGCCGCGATGCCCGCGACGGCCAGCGATGCCGCGCTGGCGCCCACGACAAGCATGCGCCTCAGTTTTTGGACAGAGTGGAACACCGTTGCTCCTCTCGAGGATGGCGTCAGGCCAGTCCGCCGACGCCTTGCATTTAAGCTAAACTTCTTGGCATCTCCTTGCAATATCTCAACGTTTCTTAGATTTAGTGCAACGAATTTAGGCAAAGGTTCGATGACCGTTACGGGAGAACTGCCAGCTCAGCGACCTGTTTCCGCAGCTTCGAACGCTGACCGACAGCGGAACGCAGCGAAACGACCGGCCGTACCGCGTTCCCTTGCAGGGATATATCAATCTTTACCGCAAATACGCCAGCCGATTTCTGCAATTATTCGTCAAACAGACGCAAGATTTTGCAAGCTTGGTGTGCAAACGAATCCGTCACCGGCCGACCGCCGAGCGTCAACGGCCCGGCGGATCCCCGACGCTGTTCGCTGTGTAACGCCAAATGGGCCTCCTTCGCCAGTAGGTGCGCTAGCAGCTCGGGGTCTGCGTCGGGATGGCCAGCTCTTGCGAACCAGGTAGCGACGTTCTTGGCATCACGGTCGAGGAAGCCGCGGCCGTTGGGGTGAGAGACGACGTCGACCACCTGGGGCAGATCGATCATCACAAGGCGCCCTTGGTGGACGAGCAGGTTGTAAGGAGACAGGTCACCGTGCGCGTAGCCAGCGCCCGCCAGTGTCGCCATGGCCTCGACAAGCTGACTCCACAGGCTGCCGAGCTGGGCCGCATCGGGACGGGTCTCAGCGAGGCGGGGCGCGCCGGTGCCGTCAGGATCACCGATGAACTCGAGCAAGAGTTCCGTCCCCACGATCTGTACCGGGTAGGGGACGGGCACGCGGGCGTTGTACAGCTGGACGAGGGCGTTGAACTCCGCGTTTGCCCACTGGCCGGCGATTGCCTCTCGGCCGAAGTTGCTGCGATTCGCGACGGCCCGGTTGATCCGGCTTTCGCGGACCCGACGGCCTTCCAGATAACCGGCATCCCGGTGGAACTGCCGGTGGGTCGCATCCCGGTATCGCTTGGCGGCAAGCAAGCAAGACCTGTCTGTTCCGGGCACGCCACGGCGGACGAGAAATACGTCAGCTTCTTTGCCGGTCTTGAGGACGCCGAGCTCGTAGTCGACCGCCGCGAGATCGGTTACCAGCCACTTCGGGTGTGGCTTGGGACCACGTTCGGTTGGCGTTGATTGATCCCAGGTTGACCACCTGTCGCCTTCGGGAAGGCCGTCGGTGTCGTCGTGGGCGTCTTCCGCTGCGAGCTTCGGCTGGTGCCGGTTGCGCTTTTCGTAGGTGGCCTCGTCGTAGCGGAACTTGCCGCGCTTCTTACCGCGGCGGGTGACTCCGTAGTCGTCGGAGTCCGCGCTGTCGCGCATGGGTGGTGCTCCTCAGGTGGGGTGTGGTCAGGGCAGGGCTGAAGAAGCCCGCAACGGGCGCTGGCATCACAGACGCCTCCCTTCCACACGGCCGCTCTCCGGGCGGCTCCGAACCTGATTCGACCGCACTATCGCATTCGAAGACGGCTGCGAGCAACCGAATATTGGCGCACCTGACGCAGTTCAACCGTGCAGGTAGCCCCGCCCCTAGTGGCCAGGCAACTAGTCGTCCTCGGCGCCCTGGTCCGCGAGCACGCTCATTGCGGCAGGGACTACGCCAGTCTTCACAACCTGATCTCCGTTATCAGGGTCGAGAGCGCGCCCGGACCGCAAGAGGGCCGTGCCGGGAGTCTCATGCGCGGTTGTTGTGCCCTCGCAGTCGAGCGGGCAAGTCATCGGGCGTCGGCGCACCAGCGCCCCGAGTGTCCCGTGCTCCCAGGGCGGCCAGCGCAGCGAGGACGCCGGTGAGCGCGGGGGCCGGCCGGATGGCCCGGGGGCGGTGGATGCCGGGTTCTGCCGGGCGGCCGGGGCGGATCCGCAGGAAGCACAGCCCGGCGAGGATGAGGGCGAGTGCGAGGTAGATCCCGGTCTCGATCCACTGGAAGTCCCAGTAGCGGCTCGCGGGCTGGTAGGTCACCGTCTGCTGGAAGTGGAGGCTCTGGATGTAGTCGCCGCATGCCTGGGTCGATGGTGAGGCGCCGCAGGGCCCGGCTGGTTCGCTGGAGGGGGCGCGGCCGTCCGGGGCGACGACCTGGGTGGAGATGACCCAGGCGCCGGGCAGTCCCGCCGGCCTCGTCGCGTAGAGGCCCAGGTGGCCGTCGATCGATCCCCGGGAGCTGACCGGTACCGGGCCGAGCGCCGAGGTGGCCCGGGCGGGCGGCATGAGGTGGGGCCGCACCCAGATCGGGAAGACGGTCATGACGGCGGCGAAGACGGCGAGGGTGACGGCCATCGCGGGCACGGTGCGGCGGGTGAAGAACCCGGCGGCGGCGCCGACGGCGAACGCGAACGCCGCGTACCCGGCCGGCGCGACGCCCACGATGTAGCTGCTGCCGATGCCTGACGTGAGCGGGGTATAGCCGCCCGCCTTGTGGATGGGGCTGGCCCACCAGTTCAGCATGAGGCTGAACAACTCGGCGGCGGCGATGGCGGCCAGGCCGGCGACGCTGAGCTTGGCGGCCAGCCAGCGGGTCCGGGTGACGCCCTGGGTCCACGCCAGGCGGAAGGTGCCGGCCTCGAACTCGCGGGCGAAAAGCGGCGCCCCCCAGAACATCCCGATCAGGCCAGGGACGGCGAGGGCGGCGGCATCCAGGCTCTTGTTCACCCTGCGGTAGCCGTCCGAGGGGAAGAAGCTGGACAGGCTCGCGCAGTTGCCCTGCTGCCTGCAGAGGGCGACGGCGGTGTCGTAGGCGTGGGCGAGCTGGAGCCCGGTCACCGCGAAGACGACGGCGGCGACGGCCAGCACGCCGGCGCCCACCGCGGCCT
>DAHWEX010000745.1 GCA_027326205.1 Actinomycetota bacterium | reverse complement strand
CTGGCGGAGCAGTTCGGCCAGGTCGTGCCCAAGATGCCGCTGATCGCCCTGCTCACCCGGCAGTTCATCGCCGACACGGTGAGCAGGCTCGCGGCCGAGGGCATCCGGCAGTTCCTCGACATCGGCACCGGGCTGCCCACCGCCGACAACACGCACGAGGTCGCACAGCGGCTGGCCCCGGATTCGCGGATCGTCTACGTCGACAACGACCCGGTGGTACTCGCGCATGCCCGTGCGCTGCTGACTAGCAGCACGGAAGGGAAGACGGCGTACCTGGATGCCGATCTCCGCGACCCGGGCAAGATCCTGGCCCAGGCCGCGGAGACCCTTGACTTCAGCCAGCCGGTTGCCGTGCTGCTCATCGCGGTCCTGCACTTCGTCCAGGACTCCGATGACCCGCGCGGCATCGTGACGACGCTGATGGACGCCGTGCCGTCGGGCAGCTACCTGGCACTCCTGCACGGTGCCAGCGACGTCGGGGCCGACGACATGCCGGAGGCGGAGCGGCGCTATAACGAGCGGGCCTCGGCCCGGTTCAGTGCCCGTGACCGTGAGCATGTCGGCAGGTTCTTCGACGGTCTGGAGCTGACCGGGCCGGGCCTGGTCAACCTCGGCCGCTGGCCGCGGCTCGCGGCGGGCGGCGGCAGTGCGCCCGGCGATGTTGCCGCCTACTGCGGCCTTGCCCGCAAGCCGTAGCGGCCAGCCCGGGTATATCCGCTTCCGATCGGGATCTGCAGCGTCCACCACAGCGGGTCATCAGGCCCGGCGGGCACCAGCCCCGTGAACCTCCTGCTAATACAGCCGCAGCGGCCCACGCGAACCTTCTCTGCACTTGTCAAGCCCGGGTCTCGGTCGAGGCGTCGGCGGCACTGGAAGTTACAAGTTCTTGACGGCCTGGATGGTGAAGCTGGCGGCGAGCCGTCCGGCACAATCACCCGGCCCCGTCAGGTGCCGGTCGTGGACTGTCCTTCTGCGGCCGGGGCGCGGCCGCTCATTCGCAGCACGGCTTCGCGTCGGGTGAGCGTGCCGACGGGCGGCGGGCCAAGTGGGTTCCCGGATCCGCACATCCAGGTCGGGCCGTCCCCCAGATGATCAAGCGCGGTGCTGGCGACGTCGTCGGGGTCGGCCAGCGCGCCGGAATATCCGCCCTTGGCATCAAGGGCGCGGTGCAGCGAGGGGGTGTCCGTCGCCGTGATCACGAGGGCGAGGACATCGACGCCGAGGTCATGCCACTCGGCCCACAGGGCTTCGGCCAGGATGAGGTCGAAGGCCTTCGTCGCGCCGTACGCGGCCAGGTGAACGCCGCCGGCCCAGGCCGCGCCCGAGGTGGCGAGGATGACCCCGCCCCGGCCCCGGCTGACCATCGGCCCGCCGAAGCGGTAGGCGGCCTCGATGACGCTCAGACAGTTGCGCCTGACCAGCGCGTGGTGCGTGTCCAGGTCCTTGTCGAGGAACAGCTCGCTGCTGTCGTCGCCGCCGGCGTTGGCTATGTACAAGCCGATCTCGAGGTCGGCGGTCGCGGCCGCGAGTTCGGCGATCGCTTGCGGCGCGCTGAGATCGACGACGACGGTCCGCACCTCGACGCCGTGTGCGGCCCGGACCTTGGCGGCGAGGGCGCCGAGCACCTGGGCCCGCCGGGCGAGGAGAACCAGGTTGAGGCCGCGCCGGGCCAGCGCGTGGGCGAAGGACGCGCCGATCCCGTCCGACCCGCCGGCGATGACCGCCCAGGGGCCGTAGCGCTCGCTGAATTCGGTCATCTCTGGTTCTCCCGTTCATCGGCGTTCATCGGCTCGTTGGCCCTTCGTCCAGCATTGCCAGGAGCGCTCGGGCGCCCTGGACACAGCGCCGCGCGCCGTCTTCCGTGGCCTCCCCGGCCAGCGCGCGCGAGAGCATCGGCACCTCGAGACCCACGGGGGTGTCATGGGGCACGACGGCCAGGATGTCGCGCAGTGGGAGTTCGCCCTCACCGGGCACCATCCGGTCGATGGTGTCTTCCCGGTAGACGGCCCCGCGCTGCCGGATCGTGTTGTCGCTGAGTTGCACGTGCCGGATCAGGCTCGGGTCGACGGCGGCCAGGTCGGCCGCCGTGTTGCCGCCCCTGATGAGGTGCATGGTGTCGATGAGCAGGCCGAAGTCGGGCCGGCCGACCTGGCGGACCGCGTCGAGCGCCGCGTCAAGGGTCTTGAGGGTGAGCGACGGCGCGAACTCGACCGTCGTGCTCATGCCGCGCGCGGCGGCCATGTCCGCGATCCGGGCGAAGTCGTGGACGCTGCGGGCGAGGTCGGGATCGAAGCTCACCGTGTTGACCTGCGAGGTCCCCAGCTCGGCCATGACATCCAGGTGACGCTCGTACTCGCGCGCGTCCAGGTCGGGGTAGACCACGATCCCGTCGCCCAGGAAGACCGACACTCCGCTGTCGTCCATCGCCGCGATCATCCGCCGCCGCAGGGCCGCGTCCTCGAGCAGCGAGTACGGCGGGTATTCGTGCGGGTTACAGGGACGGGTGCTCAAGACGATGCCGAGGTACGGGCACTCGAGCTTCGCCGCGAGGGCGACCAGCTCGACCGGTGGCAGGCCGAGCGCGGTCTGGTGCTCGATGCCCAGTGGCCTGATCACTGGGCGTCCGAGCCTGCCGACCGGCCGAGGTCCGCGGGCGCCGCGAACATCTCGCGGTGCCCGGGGGTCCCGTCCAGCGGGGCGTTCACGCGGTCGGCGATGCGCCAGCCGCCGGGGGTGCGGACCCAGCGCCACGTGTTGGCCGAGACCCGGGCCACCCAGAACCGGTCCACCGCGGGATCCCAGCGGATGTTGAGCGCGTAGCTGCGCCCGGTCGCCTCGTCGCCGTTGACCACGATGTGCGGCACGGTAAGGACGTGGCCGCAGCCGTTCTCGATCAGTCGCTGATGGCCGGGGCCGTGCACCATGTTCACGATGTCCTGCCGCCCGCGCATTTCGTAGAAGGGCACGGCGTCGAAGGACCCGTCCTCGGTCCACAAGGCCGCGGTGGCCTCGCCGCGGCCGCTGTCGACCGACGGCCCGTACTGTGCCACCAACTGCATGATCTCGACCTGGTCCTCAAGCGCCCGTACCCGCTCGAGCAGCTGGCCGACGGTAGCCCGCAGTCCGTCCGCGTCCTGATCCGCGGTGCCGGTCACGGGACCACCACGATGCGGGCGGGGCTGTTAGGGTCCCGGGCGGCGTCGAGCGCCTCGGGCACCTGGTCGAGCCCGACGGTCCGGCCGAGCATGGGCGTGACGTCCAGCGTTCCGGTGCACACCGCCTCGAACGCCTCGCCCCAGTGCTCGGGAAGCGGACCGCCGCCGAACTGGATGTTGAGGCCCTTGCGCTTGGCGGTGAGCGTGCTGATGTGGTCGCCCTCCGGCGCCCCGCCCAGCGACATGATCCGGGTGCCGCGCTCGCAGCCCTGGATGATGGACTCGAGCACGCCGGGCACGCCGACGCATTCGAAGACGACGCACGCGGACGAGCCCGCCGCGGCCATCATGTTCTTCGTCGCCTCGTGGGTGTCGCGGGTGACATCGCTCCAGGCCCGGAACGGCGAGATCTCCGCCGGGTCGATCACCACGTCGGCGCCCATGGCCAGCGCCGCTGTCCGCCGCGACGCCACGAAGTCGGCCGCGACGATCGGACCTGCGCCCAGGCTCTTCAGGGTGGCGATGGCCGACAGCGCGATGGCGCCGCAGCCGATGACCAGCGGGACGTCCTTGTTCCTGACCTGCGCCCGTTTCGCGACCGACCAGCCGACCGCGACCGCGTCGGAGACGCACACGACCTCACTCGGCAGGTCCGACGGGACGACCTTGAGCAGGGTCTCATCGAGCAGCATGAGTTCACCGAAGCCGCCCGGCGTCTCCGGGTTCTGCCCGATGATCTTCATGCCGCCCAGGGCGAACATCACCGGCCGGGAACTCACTCGCGTCCCGACCGGCACGGGACGCTCGCTCCCCGGGCCGTAGTCGACGATCTCGGCGCAGTACTCGTGACCCATGACGATGTCGACATCCTGGTCATAGGTCGACCAGCCGCTGTCGTCGCTGGCACCCGCCTCCGGGTGGTCCATGTAGTGCAGGTCCGATGCGCAGACCGCGCAGGCCAGTACCCGGACAAGCACCTGACCGGGACCGGGCACCGGGTCGGCGATCGTGCGGACCGCAACCTTGCCATGCCGCAACACAGCTGCACGCATACCTTAGCCCTCCGACGTTCGGCGTGGCTGATCTTCACCTGAGAGCCGCCGGTGACAACCGCCAGCATTAAGTGAAATCATATGCCTGATCTTCCTACTCAGCCATCTTAGTTAGGTTTCGGTCAACTGGCGAACCTGGGGTGTCAACTCGCTGCTAACCTGGGACTATGGCGTCACCGGACATCCCCGCGAAAGCCGACCACGGTCAGCGCATGGCGACCTTCCAACGGAACGGATCCCGCGAGACCAAGCGTTCGCTCGTGCGTGCCGCCGTCGCGCTGTGGCGCGTTCAGGGCTACGACGACACGACGATCGCCGATATCTGCCGCGCCGCCGGCGTCTCGAAGGGCTTGTTCTATTTCTACTTCGGGCGCAAGGAGGACCTGCTGTTCGAGGTCGGCGCGCTGTCGTCGGCGTCGCTGATCCGAGAGGCCGACGCCCGCCTCGCGGCCGGCGCCCAGCTCGGTGAGGTCATCCGGGGCGTGGCCGGCGTCCTCGAGCAGGCGATGCGGCGAAACCCGCCCGTCCTCGTCATGGAATCGGTCATCGAGGGGTACCGGCGCGAACGGGCGGTACGCGAGGCCGTGGAGAATTCGCCGGACCAGTCGTTGCGGGTGTTCTCGAAGGTGTTCGCCCGCGCTGTCTCCGACGGCCAGCTGCCACCCGGCTTCGAGGTCGACCGGGTCGCCCTGCTGGCCCAGACGGTCCTGAGCGCGGCCGCCCGCCACTGGGCGTCAGGTCTTTACGCGGATCGGTCCTTCGTGGATGAGGTGGTCGCCGATCTCGAACTGCTGGTGGCCGGCGGGACACTCAGAGCCGGGGGTCGCAGGTGAGCATGCAGAACATCGCGGTCATCGGAGCCGGCCGGATGGGCCGCCCCATGGCCGACCGGCTGACGGCGGCTGGTTACCTGCCGGTCGTCCACGCGCGACGTCCCCAGACTCAAGCGGCGGCCGAGGCGGCAGGCCTGCGGTGGGCGGAAAGCATCGCAGAGACGGTACGCGATGCCGACCTGGTGCTGACGGTCGTCTTCGGTGAGGCCCAGCTGCGCTCGGTCACCCTCGGCCACGACGGCGCGCTCGCCGCGATGAAGCCGGGCAGCATCCTGATCCAGCACACGACCTGCGATCCCGCCGTGGTGACCGACATCGCACAGGCGGCGAAGGGCTACGGCGTCGACGTCCTCGACGCGGCCGTGTCCGGCACCCCGCGTGACATCGCCGCCGGGCAGCTCACCGTCTGGGCCGGCGGCCCAGAGGCAGCCCTCGACGCCGCTCGCGCGGCGCTTGGCAGCTACGCATCCCCGGTCCTGTCGGTCGGTCCGGTCGGCCACGGGCAGCGCGTCAAGCTCGTGAACAACGCACTGTTCGTCGCCCAGGTCGGGCTGGCCGTTGAGGCAGTCAGGATCGCGGCCGGCGTCGGCCTCCGCGAGGCGGACGTGCTCGCCGCGCTCCAGCACGGCAGCGGGGCCAGCCGGGCGCTGTCCGCCGTGGCCTGGATCGGAGCGGACAACGTAGCACCCCGGCTGTCCGAGTTCATGATCAAAGACGTGGACGCCGTGCGGGCAATCGCCGCACGCGCCCAGGTCGATCTCGGGCTGCTTGGCGACGTGCTCGACTCGGCCGCCGTCCGGGAAGGGGTGCTCAACGGGGGCATCGCGGCGGATCGCGACCTCGCTGCGCGCAGCCGCGCCGAACCCGGCACGATCAAGTCTGCGCCGTCCGAGCGGCTACGGGAAGCACTGGAGATCAACCGAGCCTGACGAGAAGGCCTCCGTCGACGACAATCGACTGCCCGCTGATATAGCGAGCTGCATCCGACGCCAGGAACGTGGCGACGCCCGCCACATCGTCGGGATCGCCGATCCGGCCAAGCGGAACGGCGGCGGCCGATGCCTCGAGTCGCTCCGGGCCGGCGGAGTTGACCTCGTCAAGCGACTGCGCGGTCCGGATGAAACCGGGCGCGATGACGTTGGCGCGCACGTTCGCGGGCCCGAACTCGACGGCCAGCGCGCGCACCAGTCCGATGAGGGCGGCCTTCGACGCGGAGTAGGGCGCATGCTCGTCCCAGCCGTAGGCGATCCCGTGGACCGACGAGATCGCGATCAGGCTGCCGCCGCCCTTCCTGATCATCATGGGCAGGGCGGCCCGAAACGTCCTCATCGCGCCCTTGAGGTTCACGTCCATCGTCTCGTCCCACGCCTGGTCGGTGAGATCCGCGAACGGATGCCGCCTGGCGATGCCGGCGTTCGCGACGACGACGTCGAATCCATGATGCTCCGTGGCGAGGACGCCGGCCCGTATCTCGTCACCCGACGCCATGTCCATGTGGACGAACTGAACGTCCATCCCGGCGGCGACGAGCTCACCAGCGAGCAGGCCGCCTTCACGATCGAGGATGTCGGCAATGACGACGCCGTAGCCGACGGCCGCGAACCGGCGGGTACAGGCGGCGCCGATGCCGATGG
>DAHWEX010000106.1 GCA_027326205.1 Actinomycetota bacterium | reverse complement strand
CGCTGCCGTCGGCCGCGATGTTGAGCTCGCTGCCGTGCAGCAGGGCCAGGCCGGCCGTGTCCGCGAGCGCGCAGCCGGGCGCGCTGGGCGAGCGTCTTCTCGGATAAGATCCCTCTCCCGAACGGTTTCGTGCTTCCCGCTCCCCGTCCCCGCTGCGGCGGCCCGGGCGCCGGCGCCCGGGCCGCGCTCCGCCCCGCCGCCTCAAGGCTCTGGCTTAGCAGGCCCGCATCGCAGTTCCCTGTGCGGCCCGCTACGGTGGGACAGACCCGATGTCGTTGAGCGCCCGGCCGGAGGATAGCGGTGGCAACCTCGAGTTTCTGGTTCAAGGAGCTTCCCGACCAAATCACCGCCGAGGACTATGCGGCGCTGCCGGAGGAGTTCTGCAAGACCATCGAGGTGATCGACGGCCACGTAGTCAAGTGCGAGAGCCCGTCGCGGGCGCACAACCGGGTCGCGCTGAACCTGGCGGTCGCGTTCAAGGCGGGGCGCAAGCCCGAGCCGTGCCTGATGGTCGACACGGACATCGACGTCCGGATCACGGACGTGCCGCTGAACATCCGGCAGCCCGACGTCACCGTCTCCCGCTGCATACCCGACAGCGAACGGCTCTACAGCCGCGACGTGGTGCTCGTCGTCGAAGTGGTCTCGCCGGGCAGTTCGCTGAAGACCGACACCGTCGACAAGAAGGCCGTCTACGCCGATGCTGGCATCCCGACCTACCTGATCGTCTTCTTGAACGAAGCGCAGGACGGGGTCGAGAAGATCGAGGAGTACTGGCTTGAGCCTACGGGCGTCTACCGCCTCGTGCAGATCCACACCCGCCGGCTCACGATGGAGAACCCGATCCCACTCGACGTGCGGTTCGGCGAACTGAACCTGGCATAGGATCACACCCCATTGCCGACGGCCGGGTGCTGCTCAATAAGGGCATCCCGGCCGGGCACGCGGATGAGATCCTCGCCGCCGACCGTCCCGGCCCTGCGCGGGGCAGCCAGGCCCGGGACCGCCGCGGTGAAACCGGGCGTCGTGACGGCTGCCGGTCCGGTATGAATAGGCGCAGTCGCCGTATGCGTAGGATGCCCACACGGGTGCGGTGCAGGTTGGCGCCGGTGCTCACCAGGTCATCGAGCAGGCTGCCGAAGTGATCATGAGAAAGGCACTGAGAAATGACCAGCGACGAGACGGCGGCACCGGGCGGCGGCACCGCCGGCCCGACGGGACCGCTGCCGTTCGACACCAGCGTGGCGCACCAGGCCCGGATTTACGACTACACGCTCGGCGGCAAGGACAACTACGCCGCCGACCGGGCGGCCGCGGAAGCGGGGCTCGCGGTCTGGCCGGACATGGCCTGGGCGTCGCGGGCCAACCGGGCGTTCCTGGGGCGCGCCATCCGCTACCTGGCCGCCGAGGCGGGGATCCGGCAGTTCCTCGACATCGGCACCGGCATCCCGACGGCGGGCAACACCCACGAGGTCGCGCAGTCGGTCGCGCCCGACTCACGGGTCGTGTACGTGGACTACGACCCGGTCGTCCTCGCTCACGCCCGCGCGCTGCTGACCAGCAGCGAAGCGGGCGCCACCGAGTACATCGACGCCGACCTGCGCGACACCGGCACCATCCTCGGCCAGGCCGGGAAGCTGCTGGACTTCACCCGGCCGGTGTCGGTCACGCTGCTCGGGATCCTGCACGCGATCCCGGATTCCGATGATCCGCACGCGATCGTGGCCACGCTGATGGCGGCCGTGCCCCCGGGCAGCTACCTCGCCATCTCCCACCTGGGATCCGACCTCTTCGGCAAGGAGAGGACGGAGAGCATCCAGGGAGCGTTCGGCGGCAAGATGCAGCAGCGGCTCACCTGGCGCAGCCGCGAGGAGGTGGCGCGGTTCTTCGAGGGCACCGACCTCGTCGAGCCCGGCCTCGTGCGCCTCGAGGAGTGGCGCCCGGACACCGCCCCGGATGACGGGCACCAGTCGCCCGGATGGGCGGCAGTGGCCCGGAAGCGCTGATGCACCCGCCCGGCCCGGGGTCCGGCCATGAGGCGCCGCCAGCACCAACCAAGCCCGCGCTTCCCGGGCGGGCGGTGGTCAGGGCAGGCCGGGGCGGACGAGGCCGGTCTCGTACGCGAACACCACCAGCTGGGCACGGTCCCGGGCGCCGAGCTTGGTCATCATCCGGTTGACGTGCGTCTTGGCGGTCAGCGGGCTCATGAACAGGGACGCGCCGATCTCGTCGTTGCTCATGCCCGAGGCGACCCGGGCGAGCACCTCCCGTTCCCGGTCGGTCAGCACCGAAAGCGCGGAGGCGTTGACCGGCCGGGCCGGGCCGCGCCCGGCGATGCCGGAGATCAGCGTCCGGGTGACGCTCGGCGACAGCAGGGCATCGCCGCGGGCGACCACCCGGATGGCGCTGATCAGGTCCTCCGGCTCGGTGTCCTTGACCAGGAAGCCGCTCGCCCCGGCACGGATGGCGTCGAAGACGTACTCGTCCGCCTCGAAGGTGGTGAGGATAATGACGCGGACGCCGTTCAGCTCGGGGTCGGCGGCGATCTGCCGGGTTGCCTGCAGCCCGTCGGTGCCGGGCATGCGGATGTCCATCAGCACCACCTGGGCCTGCCGTGAGCGGGCCAGCTCGACCGCGGCCGCCCCGTCCGCGGCCTCCCCGACGATCTCGATGTCGGGTGCGGAGCCGGCGATGAACCGGAATCCGGCGCGGACGAGGGCCTGGTCGTCGGCGAGCAGGACCCTGATCACGGCCGGCTCGCCGTGCCTGCCGGGCCCGCGGCGCGGGCCCGCGGTTCACGGGCCGGGCGGGCCGCCTCCGCCGGCAGCCGGGCGTGGACGGCGAACCCGCCGCCGGGGCGCGGCCCGGCCTCCAGGGTGCCGCCCAGGGCGGCCGCGCGCTCTCGCATTCCGGTCACTCCCGCCCCGCTCCCTTCGCTGAAGGCCGCGGGCGCCGCCCCGCCGTCGTTGACCACGTCCACGTACAGGTACCCGCCGTCCTGCCGCAGGCCCACGGTCGCGGCGACCCGGCCGGCGTGACGCACCACGTTGGTGAGCGACTCTTGCACGATACGGTAGACGGCCAGCGCGACCGGCGGCGGCAGCGGGGCCGGCCACGCGGCCGGCAGCAGCGTGGTCGGCGTGCCGGCGGCGCTGGTCGCCTCGACGAGCGCGGCGATGGCACGCAGGTCCGGCACCGGGACGGCCGGGTGCCCCTGGTCCGCCTGCCGCAGCACCTCCAGGATGGCCCGCAGTTCGCGCAGCCCGGACTTGCTGGCCGCGCGGATCGCCCGGATCGCCTCGGCCGCGCTCGCCGGATCGGAGGCCAGCTGCATGCCCGCCGCCGTGGCCTGGACGTTGATCATCGCCATCGAGTGCGCGACCACGTCGTGCAGTTCGCGGGCGATCCGCATTCGCTCGGCGTCCACGCGCCTGCGGGTTTCCTCCTCGCGTGCCTGCTCGGCCAGTGCCGCCCGGTCGGATTCGGCGGCGCGCCACTGGCGCCGCGCCGCTACGGCCGCGCCGACCGCGCCGGCCGCGAGCAGTTCCGGCCACATCGTGGCGTTCGGTCCGCCGAACCAGCCGAACGGCCCGAGCAGCCCCTCGGTCACGAAGATGGCCGCCGCCCCGGCGAGCCCGGCGGCCGCCGCGGTGCGCCGCGTGCGGGTCAGCGCGACCCAGTACACCCCGACGATGACCGGAACCAGCGCGGCACCGTCGATCTGGCCGAGCGCCGCCCAGCCGGCCGCGCGGGCCACGGCGAGCCAGAGGACCGCGACCGGACGGCTGTTACGCCAGGTCAGGGCGAGGCAGGACACGGCAAGCAGCAGGTACGCGGCCAGCGGCGGACGGCCGGCCAGGTGCAGGCCGCCGTAGTGGTGTACCGGGTTGGCCTCGGCGTAGGCGCCGGCCACGGCCAGCGCGGTCACCAGCGTTACGCCCGCCGCGCCCCGCCAGCGCCGCGGCAGCCCGGCCACGCTCTTGATGCCCATTACCCGGAGCGTACGCCGGCGGCTGGCCGGCGTCATCGTCACCGCGCAGGCAGCCGGGCTACCGCGCCGGGAGTACCCGCTGCCGCGGGCGCGGTAGCGCACCGGACGCCGACCGGACGACGCCCGATTACCTCAGTCAGGCAGAGCCTGGAGGTGATCGGCGGCGCGACCGGGCGCCGCGAGCCACATGAGGGAGTTCGCACATGCTCACCAGCTCCGCATCCGCATCCGCCGTGCCGCGCGTCAGGCAGGGCCGCGCCCGGGCGCTGTGCGCCGCGGGCGGCGCGCTGGCCGCCGCCCTGGCCTGGACCGTGGAAGTCCCCCTGCTTGGCGTCCAGCTCAACGTCCGCTTCGGCGCAGGCCATGTCCAGGCCATCGCGATCGGCCAAGTGACCGGCGTCGCCGCTGCTGCCTCGCTGCTCGGCTGGCTGCTGCTCACCCTGATCGAACGGCGCACCCCGCGTGCCCGGCTCGCCTGGACCGCCACCGCCCTAGCGGCGCTGGCCGCGTCGCTGGCCCTGCCGCTGGCCACGGCGACGACCGGCTCGGCCGTGGCCGGGCTCATCGCCTTGCACCTGGCCGTCGGCGCGGCGGTGATCCCCGCCATGGCGCGCACGGCCCGCCCGTCCTGACCCGCACGGCGGCGGCCGTGCCGGGACGGGTCCCGTTCCAGGACGGGGCTCGTTCCGAGACGGGCTACAGTGCGGCGGCGACCTGCTCCGGGGCGGCGGCCTCGGCCGCGGGCGGCCGGTTTCTGAGGTGGAAGCCGAGCCACAGCGCGATCAGCAGCAGGGCGATGCCCGACAGGATGTACGCGTTGCCCCACAGCAGTTGCCAGCCGTGCCAGTGGTACTCGACGTACTGCGGCTGGTCGCCGTGCTGGGCGAACTCCAGGGGGTTGGTGTTGGCCTGCGCCCACAGGAAGCCGAGGGAGAGGTTGCCGAGGGTGCGGGCGTTCTCCCAGATGGCATCCGGCCACGCGGCGAAGAAGAAGAACATCCCGCCCGCCAGCGCCCACAGCCAGTGGGCGGCCCGCCGGGCCCCGGCGCGCCGCCCGACGATGGCGTAGTGCCCGGTCACCGTCACCCCGAGGGCGATCCAGACCCAGTGGTGGTCCCAGCTCACCGGGGAGAAGAGCAGCGCGGTGAGCGCCGTGACCAGCAGGGCGGGGACCGGGTACCCGGCGCGGTTCAGCAGGTAGGCGGCGGTCATCCCGAGGATCAGCGCGACCCCCGCGGCGACGAGCCACGGGTCCTGCCCTGCCGCGACCGAGCCGGCGAAGCGGGTGATGATCGCGCGCAGCGACTGGTTGCCCGCCCAGCCCATGAACCCGGTGCGGTTGCCGTCGCCGAACAGCATCCCGTGCAGCCACCATTGCGAGGAGTCGTGCGGCAGAAAGGCGAACCCGATGCCGACCGTCAGGCCGAACCCGGCCACGGTCATCGCGGCCTCACGGAACCGCCGCGTGATCAGCAGGTAGGGGACGAAGATCAGCGGGGTGATCTTGATCCCGGCCGCGATTCCGGTCACCGCGCCCTTCCACCAGCGGCGCTTGCCCGACGCCGAGCAGGACGGCTGGCACAGGTCGCCCATGATCATGGCCATCAGGATGAGGTTGACCTGGCCAAGGTAGATCGTCCGGATGACGGGCTGCAGCCAGAAGGTCGCGGCCGCGGCGAGCAGCGTCGCCCCGAGCCTGGCCCGCCGCTCACGGTAGCCGAGGCCGCCGATGGTGAACCACAGCGCGGCGAGGAAGGCGACGATGTTCACCGGAACCGACAAGATCCACATCAGCAGCCACGGGAGGAACGAGACCAGCGCGAACGCGACCGCCGCGAACGGCGGGTAGGTGAACTTGAGCGCGAGCGGGCTGAACCCGCCCCAGTCGTAGAGCGGCGCGAACGCGGCCGGGTTGTAGTAGGGCCGGATGTGCCGGACGATCAGCCCGCCGTCGCGGTAGACGGAGAGGTCGATCTCGTTGAGCGCCCGGGTGAAGGCGACGAAGATCAGCCAGCTGAGCAGCACGGCCGCGAAGGCGGCACCGCCAACCCGGAGCAGTTTGGTCCCCGGGGCGGCATCGGCTCTCACGAGATCAACCATATCCGGTCACACCGCGCCTTCAGCCACCCCGGGGCCGTCATTCAGCCAACGCCGGGGGTGCCGGTCCCGGTGCCGCGGCGCGGCGCGGTCGGTCATACTGGTTGGCATGTCTACGCTGACCGGTCCGCCGCCGCCGCGAGCGGGCACGCGATGAGCGTCACGAGCCTGGTGTCGTCCGGGCCGCTGCTGCTCGCCATCCCGGTCGCCGCGGCGGCGGGCGCGGTGACGTTCCTGTCCCCGTGCTGCCTGCCGCTGGTGCCCGGCTACCTGGCGTACATCACCGGCATGTCGGGCGCGGACGCGACGGTGACGGAGGCGGACGCGACCGCCGCGGCTGAGGCCGCCGGCGCCGAAGCCGCCGC
>DAHWEX010000100.1 GCA_027326205.1 Actinomycetota bacterium | reverse complement strand
CATCCAGTTTCGCCAGGATGCGCGAGACATGAGACTTGCAGGTCAGCGGGCTGATGAAAAGATGGCGGGCGATCTCGCTGTTCGTCCAGCCGGCGGCAACGAGCCGGAGGACCTCTGCCTCCCGGGCGGTGAGGGCGGCGGGCAGGACGTCAACGTGGCGGGATACCGGAGGCGCCGGCTGCTGCTGGTTCACGTAGGCCTCGATGAGCCGGCGGGTCGCGCCTGGGTCGAGCAGCGCGTCGCCGCCGGCCACCGTGCGGACCGCGTCGATCAGCGCCTGGGGCTCCACGCCCTTGAGCAGGAATGCGCTGGCGCCCGCCTTGAGCGCCCCGAAGACGTACTCGTCGAGGTCGAAGGTGGTGAGGACGATGATCTTCGTGCCCTGGAACCGGGGGTCGGTGGTGATGCGGCGGGTCGCTTCCAGGCCGTCCATGCCGGGCATGCGGACGTCCATGAGCACCACGTCCGGCCGCATCCGCGCCACGGCGTCGATCGCCTGCGCCCCGTCCCTGGCCTCGCCGACCACCTCGATGTCGTCCTCGTCGCCCAGGATGGAGCAGAACCCCGCCCTGACCAGCGAATGGTCGTCGACGACGAGCACGGTGATGGGCTCGGTCACGCTGTTGCCTCCCCCGGAGCGGCTGCGGCCCGCTCTCCCGGCCCCGGTCGGCCCTCGCTCAGCGGGATCTCGGCCAGGACCTGCCAGCCGGCCCCGTCGGCCGGTCCGGCCTCGCAGCTGCCGCCGAGCGCCGCGGCCCGCTCCCGCATGCCCGCCAGGCCGTGGCCGGCCACGCGGGCAGCGGCGTCCACGGTGGCGGGCGCCTGCGGCTGCCCGGTGTCGAGGACCTCGATGACCAGGGCGCGGTCGCCGGCCGTGACCCGGACGCGGGCCTGGCGGGCCGTGGAGTGACGCAGCACGTTCGTCAGCCCTTCCTGGACGATGCGGTAGCCGGCGTGGCCGACGGGGGCGGGGATGCTGGCCACGTCTCCCGTCACGTCAAGCTGAACGGAAAGCCCCGCCTCCCGCACGCCGGCGATAAGGCCGGCCAGGTCGCCCAGGTCCTGGACCGGATGCAGCGGAGCCGGCCCGTCCTGCACGGCCCGCAGTGCCTTCAGCGTGGCCCGTAGCTCGGCCAGCGCCCCGGCGGAAACGGACGCGATCTCGTCCAGTGCGGCAAGCCCGTCGGCCGGCCTGCCCTTGCGCGCCCGGCGCGCGGCGGCCGCGGCGCGTACGTTGACGGCTACCAGCGCGTGCCCCACCACGTCGTGCAGCTCATGGGCCAGGGCCAGCCGCTCGGAGTCAAAGCGGTGCCGTGCCGCCGCTTCGCCGGCCCGGACCGCTTCCTCGGCGAGCACCCGCTGGAGGGCCTGGCGGGAGCGCAGCGCGTCGCCGGCGGCCAGCGCGCCGAGCACCAGCGCCGTGTACGCGACGATGTCGATGGCGCTGTCGGGCCGGCCGGTGAGCACCACGGCCACGGTGACGATCAGTGCCATCACGGCCCCCACCACCAGCGACCGGGTCCGGCCGCCTTCAAGTCCCACCGTGAACACCAGCAGCATGGCGATGCCGACGGCCGCCCGGTTCGGGTGGGCCACCGCCAGGCACGCGAGCAGCAACGGCATCTCGGCGGCCAGGACGACGAACGGGTAGCGCCTGCGGGCCACCAGCGGGACGGCGGCCATCAGCGACAGCGCCACGATGCCCGGCGTCAGCGCGGTAATCCTGCCCAGCAGGAGCGGGTCGGCGAGCAGCGCCCCAAAGGCGGCCAGCGCGATGAGCACGTCAATGTCGGCGACGGCGCGCGGCAGCACCCGCAGGGCGGTCCTGCCCGCGGCGACGAGCTCCGGCGACGATCTCACGCTACGAGCCTAAGCGCCGTCCCCCGGGCGCGCATCCGCCGCGGGCACTACGTCCGCAGCACCAAAGCCCAGTCGCCTAAAGGGTTCTGACGGCCGACGATAACGCCTTCCCCGGACCGCGAAGCTGGCTGGGAGGTCCCCGGCTGGCGGGGACCAGTAAGGGGAAACCCAATGCACGTCGTCGCCCGGTGGTGCGCGACGCACCGCCTGGTGGTGGTCGGGCTCTGGCTGCTGGTGCTCGCCGCCACCTTCCTGGGCAGCTCGGCCGCCGGCAGCAGCTACGCCCAGGGCACCACGCTCTCCGGCACGCCAAGCGCCACGGCAGCCCGGCTGCTCCAGCAGGCGGTGCCCGGCCAGTCCGGTGACACCGAGCAGATCGTGTTCCAGGCCAAGACCGGGACCGTGGACAGCCCCGCCGTCCGGAATCAGATCACGAGCATGCTCGGCCAGGTTTCGCGCCTGCGCTATGTCTCCAGCGTCACATCGCCCTACAGCCCGGCGGGGGGCAAGCAGGTCAGCGCCGGCAAGACCGTCGCGTTCGCCACGGTGAACTTCAGCGTGGACGCTAACACCGTCCCGGCGGCCGAGGCGACCCAGTTCGTGAACGAGGCCCGGGCACCCAACTCGCCGAATCTCCAGGTCGACGTCGTCGGCGACGTCGCCGCGTCAACCAACCCCGCCTCCTCATCCAGCACCCTCATCGGGGTGGCGGCGGCGCTCGTGGTCCTACTGCTGTTCTTCGCGGCGGTCCTGCCCGCCCTGCTGCCGCTGATCGGCACGGCCATCGCCCTGGTCGCGGGCCTATCGGTGGTCAACATGCTGTCCAACTCGCTCAGCATGGCCTCGTTCACCTCCCAGCTCTGCATCCTCATCGGCCTGGGCGTCGGCATCGACTACTCCCTGTTCAGCCTCACCCGCATCCGCAATGGCATGCGCCGCGGGCTTTCCGTGCAGGACGCGGTCGCCGCCGCCGGCGGTACCGCCGGCCGGGCCGTGCTGTTCGCCGGCCTGACCGTCTGCGTCGCGCTGCTCGGCATCCTCACCGTGGGGGTCGCCGCGCTGTCCGGCGCCGCGATCGCGGCCGCGGTCACCGTCGCGTTCGTCCTGCTGGGGGCGCTGACACTGCTCCCCGCGCTGGCCAGCCTGACGGGGAATCGGCTCCTCACCAGAAAGCAGCGCCGCGCCCTGGCCCGGGGCGAGACCGGATTCAGCGAGGCGTCCCGCGGCTGGGCCCGCTGGGCGTCGCTCGTGCGGCGTAACCGGCTCGTCTTCGGCGTCGCGGCTCTGGGGATCATGGTGGCGCTCGGCGTCCCGTACCTGTCGATGCGGCAGGGCACGGCCGACTACAGCGTCGACCCGACAAGCACCACAACCACCACGTACCGGGGTTATGAGATGCTCGTCCACGGGTTCGGGCCCGGCTTCAGCGGCCCGCTCCAGCTCGTCGCGCCGCTGCACAGCCAGGCCGACAAGGCGACCTTCGACGCCGTGGTCGCCGCCGCGGGCCATGCTTCGGGCGTGGTCACCACCGTCGGCCCGAAGTTCTTCCCCGCCGGGCCGGGCCACCCGGCCGTCGCGCTCGCCGAGGTCTACCCGGCCGGCAGTCCCCAGGCCCAGTCCACCACCGACCTGATCAACAACCTGCGCGACACCGTCATACCCGCCGCTCTGCACGGGCAGCACCTGCAGGTGCTGGTCGGCGGCGCCACGGCCATCGGCAACGACGTGGCGGCCCAGCTGTCGTCGAAGCTGCCGCTGTTCGCCGGCATGGTGGTGGCGCTGTCCTTCATCCTGCTGATGATCGTGTTCCGCAGCCTGGCCATCCCGGTGACCGCCGCGGTCATGAACCTGCTGTCGGCCGCGGCGGCCTTCGGGGTGTTCACCGCGGTCTTCCAGTGGGGCTGGCTGAAAAGCCTCGTCGGGGTGACCAACACCGGCCCGGTCAGTCCCTTCATCCCCATCTTGATGTTCGCCGTGCTGTTCGGCCTGACCACCGACTACCAGGTGTTCCTGGTCAGCAGGATGCAGGAGGAGTGGGGCAGGCGGCGCGACAACGCGGTCGCGGTCCTGACCGGCCAGGCGGTCACCGGCCGCATCATCACCGCGGCGGCCGCCATCATGACCGTCGTCTTCTTCTCCTTCACCCTCACCACCGACCGGACCATCAAGATGATCGGCCTCGGCATGGCCGCGGCCGTGGTCGCCGACGCCCTCATCGTCCGCACCATCCTCGTCCCCGCCGTCATGCACCTGCTCGGCCGGACGAACTGGCGCATCCCGGCCGCCCTCGACCGCGTCCTGCCCCGCCTCGACCTCGAGGGCAGCGGTGGCCTCGGGCACGGCGGCGAGAAAGAGGAGAAGGGAACGAAAGAGGAGGAGGGAACGGGTCCCGCCGCCGCCGGGGATGCCGGCGAGTTCAACATAACGGCCAGCCCCTACCGCTCCCGGTAACGCTGAGCGCGGCCGCTCGGGGCCTCCCGGGCTCCCGGGGAGGAGACCCCGGGCGGCCGGCGCTGGAAGCGACGTGAAAGCTGGTCTCCTACCGTGCGGTAGAAGGCGACGGGAACGAGCCGGATACGCCACCGCAACAGCCTTCGGTCTTCAGTAGGGCTGCGGGGCACGCGGGCGCATTCAGATTTACCCCTGAGCGACTTAGATCTACAGCATCGTAGAACTTCTACAGTAACGTAGATCCATGCTTCGAGGAAGGAACCCGGCTGGCGGCCGGGCACCGCTGCCCGCCATGCCGACGAGGACACCGCACGGCAGGCAGCCGTGCGGCCGGACGCGGCCGGACGGCCTGTGACGCGGGCGCGGCGGGCGGCATGACGGGCCTGCTTGGCATCATCGCGGGGGTCGCGGCGGTCCTGGCCATCGTGGTGACGTCGCTGTTCATCGGGGTGTGCCTGGCGGCCGCGCGGATCACCGACGCCGTCCGGGGACGCGGGCAGCGCCGGGCAGCCGGCGAGCGCGGCGACCGGTCCGCGATGCCACGGGCCGCGGACGGCCGGCGCCGGAGCGCTTCGGGCGATCCCGTCGCCTTCGGGCGCGGCGACCGGTGAGCGGCGGCACCATCGGTCTTGCGGTCGCCGCCGCGGTGTGCGTCGCGCTCGGGTCGGCGCTGCAGCACCAGGCAGCGGTCGCGGCAGGAGGCGGCCGCAACGGGTTCCCCCTGCTGTGGCGACTGTTGCGGAGCCGGCGCTGGATGGCGGGCCTGGCGGCTGCCGGGGCCGGCACCGCGCTGCACGCGGCGGCGCTGAGCGGCGGTTCGGTAGTGGTCGTGGAGGCGGTGATGGTGGCGAACGTGGCCGTGGCGCTGCCGGCGCGTGCGCTGCTGGACGGGGTCCGGCCCGCTGCCGGGCTGGTGCTGGCCGCTGTCGCCTTGTCGGGCGGGGTCGCGCTCTTCGCCGCTGCGGCGCGGCCAGGCGCGGGCCAGCCCGGTCCGGTGCCCAGCGCGGCTGGCGTGGTGATCGCGGCTGGCGTGGTGATCGCGGGGCTGTGCTCGGCGGCTGCCGCCCGCGCCCGTTCGGGCCAGGCCGCCGGGTTCGCGCTTGGCCTGGCCGCCGGCATCTTGTACGGGCTGGACGGCGGGGTACTGAAGGCCGTCGTGCACGCGCTGCGGCACGGCCTGGTCGCGGAGGCCGCAGGGTGGCCGCTGTGGGCCCTGGCGGCGCTGGGCGCCTGGGCCTTCGTCCTCCACCAGCGCGCCTACACCCGGGCGCCGTTGCAGGCGTCGCTTCCTGTCCTGAGCGTGGCGGGCCCGCTGGCCGGGATGGCCTTCGGCGCGCTGGCATTCGGGGAGATACCCGCCCACGAGCCGCTGGCGGTGCTGGGCGAGGTGGCGGGGATGTCGGTCATCATCGTCTCGGTGACGCTGCTCGGCCGCCTGAGCGCGGCCCCCGGCCGTCACCGCCGCGGCTGGGTGCGCGGTGCCGCCGTCGCCCCGCAGGCCGCACCGCGCCCGCCGGCCGACCCGTCCGTCGCGTCACTCTAGAAGATGTCGCGTCAGGCCCGGCGCCTGCGCCCGGCGGCGGGGGCCTGTTCCAGCCGCCGCAGGTAGGGCTGAAGGGCCGGCAGGGCGGCCAGTCCGGTGACGACCAGGGCTGCCGCCAGGGCGCAGAACAGGGAGCCGACCACGTCCAGCGGGTAGTGGTCGCCCAGGTAGAACCGGCTGCAGGCGATCGCGACCGCGTACAGGCCGCCGAGCGTCAGGGCGGCGGCGCGGCCCGTGTAGGTGACGGCGATGACCACCAGCGCCACGCACAGCGTGAAGCCGACGCTGGCGTGCCCGCTGGGGAAGGACCCGCTGTGGTCGGCGGCTACCGCCTGCACCGCCGCCGGGGGCCGCGGCTCGTTGACGATCTTCTTCACGACCTCGACCAGCGTATAGGCCCCGGCGAACATGCAGAACACCTTGACCGCGTCCAGCCGGCGGCGCATGAGGAGCAAGACGGCCGGCACGCCGATCATCAGCGCCACTCCGACGGTCTCCGGTACGCCGATGTCGGTGGCGAGTTTCGCCAGCGACGTCAGCGTGCCGCTGCGGTCGTGCGTCGCGATGTGCTGATCGATCCGCAGGTCGAAACGGGACAGCGGGCCGGACTTCACCACCTCGCCGAACAGCAGGACGAACACACACAGCCCGATCCCGGTCAGCAGCCTGCCCATGCCAGGGCGGCGCCCCGGCATGCCGCCGGGCGCCGGCTTGCGGGTGTCCCTGTCCGGCGGCACCGCGGCCTGCCTGCCGCGCGGCTGATATTCATACGGCTGGGTTTCCTGGTTATCGGGGCCGTAGTGCCGGGGACGGGACATGAGCGGGCTGTCCTCCTGATGACGCGATCCGCACTATTTCTACAACGCTGTAAAAGATAGCACGGATGCGGACACAAGGTGAATAGGAAGTGAATCCACGTCAAGCCGCCGGCGACTTCCCGAACGGAAATGTAACGCACCCTGCGTTCACTGCCGTGGCAGCTGAAGCGCGGGGCGGGCGCTGGCTGGTGCGGGAGCCGGCCGAGCCGTCACCCGCGCCAGGGCGTGGTCATCCCCCGAGCGCGCTGAGCTGGTCTGCCGCTGCCTGGGCGGCGCCGACCTGGCCGGAGCTCACGGCCTGGCTGGTGAGGGTGCCGAGGGTTACCGTCACGGTCGAGGTGTTGCCATCGCGGGACAGGCGAGCCGGTACCCGGTCGCCTGGCTTGTGCGCGGCCAGGATCGACTGGAGCGCGGCCAGGGTAGCGGTGGGCTGGCCGGCCAGGGCGGTAAGGATGTCACCGGCAGTGATCCCGGCCCTGGCGGCGGCGCCGCCAGGGGTGACGGCGACCACGCCGACCCCGGCGGGCTGCCCGGCGGCGTCGGCGACGGTCTGGGCGCTGATGCCGAGCGAGGCCCGGCCGGAGCTGGTGACCTTGCCTGCGCTGATGAGCTGCGGCGCGATGCTGGTGACGGTGTCGCTGGGGATCGCGAACCCGATCCCGGCCGCCGCGCCGCCCAACTGCGGGTCGGCGGCGGCCAGCGTGGGAATGCCGATCACCTGGCCAGCCAGGTTGACCAGGGCGCCGCCGCTGTTCCCGGGGTTGATCGCCGCGCTGGTCTGGACGGCACTGATCAGCACCGCGGAGTTGCCCTGCCCCTCGGAGACGGTCCGCCCCGTCGCGGACACGATCCCGTCGGTCACCGTCCCGGTCAGCCCCAGCGGGTTGCCCATGGCCAGCACGATCTCACCGACCTTGACCGCGGCCGAGCGGCCGAACGTCGCCGGGTGCAGCGTCCCCGCCCCCGCCTGCACCCGGATCACGGCGAGGTCGTCGGGTGCGAACACGCCGACGACCTTGGCGGCGAGCGGCTTGCCGCCGCTGGCCAGGCCCACCTGCAAGGTGGTCGCGGTGCCGACCACGTGGGCGTTGGTGACAATGTCGCCCTTGGCGTCGTACACCACCCCGGACCCGGATCCCTCGCTGGTGGAGATCTGCACGACCGAGGGCAGCACCCGGGCCACGACCTGCTCGTACTGCTGCTCCAGGGAAAAGGCCGCCCCTGGGGACACGGTGCCCGAAGCGGAGGCCGTGGCGGACGGCGCGGCAGATGAGGCGGAGGCGGCAGCGGCTCCGGTGGCGGACGCGCCAGGCCCGCTGGGGCCGGCGCCGCCGCAGGCCGCGACGCCGAGGACGGCCGCGGCGATTCCCGCCGCGGCCAGCCCGCGGCCGGCCGCGGGCTGCCACGGCCAGACGCGGGCATGCGCCGACGGGCGGACCTTCTTGCCCGGCACGTGGCCGGCGTTCACGCGGGCACCCATCCCGAGCCTCCTGTACGCGGAAACACCATCCTCACCTGCTTACCGCGCAGTCGGCCGGCCGTCACAGGGTCATAAGACCCTGGCGTTCAAGGCCGAACGGCCCGCCGGAGGCTCCGGAGCCGCGCCGGGAAGGGGCTCAGGACCGCTGACGGCCGCGGCACGGCGCTGCCGGCCGTTCCCTGCCTGGCTTTCCCGGGTCGCCGTCGCCAGCGTCCCTCCCGCACCCGAACGGGGAGGGACGTCCGTCTTTCGGGCGGCGACCCGGGAGCCTTCTCAGGCGTTGTCGCTGAGCGCGTGCAGCACAGCGGCGACGTCGATGCTGGTGGCGGGGCGGTTCCAGGGCATCTTGGCCAGGGCCGTGCCGAGGACGCAGGTGTCGGAGATCGCGGCGGCGGTGAGGCCGGCTCCGATGGCGGCGCCGATCCACTTCAGCCGGGGCTGGAGCGTGCTGCCGACGATGCTGGCGGCCACGGCGGAGCCGGCGACGAGGCGGACCTGGCGCTCGAGGTCCCACGTCCGGCGGCCGTGGTTGACCGGGGCGCCGGCTCGCTGCCAGCTGTTCATGCCGCCGTCGAGGATGCGCAGGCCGGGGAGCCCTGCCTGGCCCAGTGCCTGTTCGGCCTGGGAGGCCCTGGTGCCGGAGCGGCAGACCAGGACGACATCCTCGTCGATGTGGCGGACCAGTTCGTCCCGGTGCTCGCGGAGCAGGTCGAGCGGGACGTTGTAGGAGCCCGGGATGTGGGCGGTCTCAAACTCGGCCGGGGTGCGCACGTCGAGCACCCTGGGCGGGTCGTCGGCAAGACGAGAGCGCAGCGTGGCGACGTCGATGATGCGGGCCGTCGGGGTGGCGGTCACGGTGTTCCTCCGGGATCGGTGGCGGGTCGTGGCGCGGGCCCGTGGTGGTGCCCCGGGCCCGCGCGGGTGAGGATGTGCTGTGGTGTCGGTTCAGCCGCGGCTGAAGAGCCTGCGCAGCCAGCCGCCGCCGGCGGCGGCGGTGGCCGGGTCGCTTGCGTGACCGGGGCACCGCCGGGAGGCGGGGACGCCGGCCATCACCTGGCTGACATGCTGGCCGCAGCCGGCCCAGGTGGTCTTGCCGCATTTCTTACAGTTGACTGCTCGGCACATAGCGGTTCTCCTTAAGGGTTGGGTGTTTGATGCGGGGAAGCTGGCGGCGCGGCCGGGGCGGTGCGGACTGACCCGCCGCCGCCGAGCGCGCCAGGGCTGAGGCCGGCGAGCGCGCCGGCGATGACGATGACGGCTAGGGTCATGCGGCTCCCGGAACGGTAACGGGCAGGCCCGATCGCGGCGCGTTGGCGAACTCGTCGTCGACCGCGACGGGCTGGCGTCCGGCGGCGGCCAGGAGCGACGCGGCGATCGAGGCACGGTACCCCGCGGCGCAGTGCACCCAGACCTCTCCCTGGGGTACCTCGCCAATGCGGCTGGGCAGCTCGTGGATCGGGATGTTCACCGCGCCCTGGATCCGGGCCGCGCCGTACTCGTCGCTGCGGCGCACGTCGAGTACCGTCACTGCCCGGTGGTGGCGCACCTGGGCCAGGTCGGCGAACGTGGCGGTAGCGAACGAGGCCAGTTCCCTGCCGGTGCCGGCGACCCAGTCCGCGGGCTTGCCGGCGGCGGCGGCGGCCGGGCGGTCGATGCCGATGCGGGCCAGCTCACGCTGTGCCTGCGCGACGTCGGCCGCGGTCTCGCCGAGCAGGGTCAGCGGGGTGCCCCACCCGATGAGCCAGCCGAGGTAGGTGGCGAAGCTCCCGTCGAGTCCGAAGTTCAGCGAGCCGGGCACGTGCCCCGCGGCGAACACGGTCCGGTGGCGCAGGTCCACCACCCACTCGCCGGCCTCGATGCGCCGCCGCACTTCCGCCGGGTCGGCCTGACCGGGCGGGGACAGGTCCGGCTCGGACGGGCCGGCCGAGTTGGCGGGAGCCATGTGCGCGTAGTACGCGGGGTAGGCGTTCAGGCCGGCCAGCAGCTCGCGGACGTAGGTCTCCTCGTCCTGGGTGAGCACCGGGTTGCCGGCCTTCTCCCGCCCGATGGTCGAGCTGGTCGCCTCGGTTTGCGTCGCGGAGCAGAAGGACCCGAACCCGTGGGTGGGGAACACCTCCGCTGTGTCGGGCAGCATCCCGGCCAGCTTGCGGGCGGAGGCGTGCTGCGCCCGGACGAGGTCGCCGGTGTGCCGGGGGCCGAGGAGGTCCGGGCGGCCGGTCGCCCCGTACAGCAGCGAGCCGCCGGAGAAGACCGCCGTCCGCTGCCCGGTGCCGGCGTCGGTGAGCACGTAGGACAGGTGAGTGAACGTGTGACCTGGCGTGGCAACCGCGGTGACCCGCATCCGCGACCCGATCTCCAGGACGTCGCCGTCGCGTACCGGGGTCCGCTCGAAGGACACCGCGTCGTCGGCGTTGACCAGGTACGCCGCGCCGACCCGCCGGGCCAGCGCCAGCCCGCCGGTGACGTAGTCGTTGTGGATGTGGGACTCCAAGACGTGGGTCAGCCGCAGGCCGCGGGCATCGAGCAGCGCCAGGACGCGGTCGATGTCCCGCTGCGGGTCCACCACGAAGGCGACCTCGCCGTCGTGCACGAGGTAACTGCGGTCGCCAAGCGTCGGCGTCTCGAGCGGGGTCACCGTGATGGCATCGGTTTCAGGCATGCCTGCCTCCCGGGGTGTCATGAGGATGGATGCGTTCTCAGGCGCGCGGGGCGTGGCCGCCGACGACGGGTCGGCCGGAACGGGCCCACCCGCTCGTCCCGCTGGCCACCGAGTAGGCGTCGAAGCCCGCGTTGCGCAGGAAGTGGGTCATGGTGGCGCTGCGGTTGCCGGAAGCGCACACCACGTACACCGGCGCGCCCTGGTAGAGCTCCGCCACACGGCCGGGCAGCTGGCCCATCGGGATGAGCACGGCACCGGGTACGTGGCCGGCCACGTACTCGCCCGGCTCGCGTACGTCGATGATCGCCGCACCGCCGCGCACGGCTTCAGCGAGCTGGTCGATGTCGATCTCGGGCGTGTTCACCGGGATCACAGGGATCCTCCTTGCTGTCGTCCAGACTGAAAAATACCCTACGGGGTATCAACGATGCCCAACTATAACACCCATGGGGGTATTCCGAGCCAAGCCCCCTGGCCTCAGTTCGGCAAAGCCGGACCGAGGCTCAGCCTGGGCGCCGCCCCGGTGCCCGTCAGCGCGGGCGACGCCCGCGGCGCCAAGGACGCGGCGAACCCGCTGGCCGGTGCCGCCAGGTCCCCCGTCCGACGGCGGGACCGCTGGTTAAGCCGCCGCACGCGGCACCGGAGCCAGCAAGGCCGGGCTCGAGCCCGGCGGGAGCAGCGTGCTGGAGCGCCTCGCGCAACAGGCCTGGGGTGCCGGCCGCTTCGAACCCGCCCTCCGCCAGCGGACGGGCACGGCCTGCGCGGCCGCCCTGTCCCGGCCCGGCGGGTCCCGGCTCTCCCCGTCCTCGGCTACGAGGAAGCGGCCGGCCGCCGGACCGCGGCCGCCGCCCGCGACCGGCATTCCCGCTCAGCGGCGGCCGCCTGCGCCAGTACCACCTGGGCGAGCTGCCGCGCCTCCGCCACGGTGAGGCCCGCCCACCCGGTTCCCTCGCAGCCGGGGCACTGCCCCAGGTCAAGGAAGACCCGCGCGGCGGGATGACGGGCGTCGCCCAGGGCGAGCCTGCCGACCGTAAGATCCCGCCCGCAGCTAGTGCGCAGGTACTCGTGGTGTCCGTCAGAACCGATACCCGTAACCGCGTCCGGCCTCATCACGCACCTCCTGGCTATCGCATGACCGCCGATTGTGATCACACATACCCATCTGGGTATAGCCAGGTGGCGGGCCGCGATTATTCCGGCCTGCGCCGGGCGTGCTGAACCGGCCTGACTCCTCGGCGGCCGGCCTGGTGACGGCCGCCTCGCATGGCCCGCTGCCCCTCCCGGCACAGCGGCCGTCCGCCCCGGCAACCTCCTGCACCGGGGCGGGCCGTCGCACCGCCTGGCGGCCCGGGAATGCCCCGCCCCGCCCCGCGTTATACCCATGGGGGTATCATCGGATGCCACGGGAACCAGAGGAGTGAAGGATGACTACCGTCGCACTGACCGACGACACGTTCGAAGAGGCCGTCACCAAGCCGGGGATCACGCTGGTCGACTGGTGGGCGTCCTGGTGCGGCCCGTGCCGGATGTTCGCGCCCGTCTTCCAGGCCGCCAGCGGCAAGCACCCGGACATCACGTTCGGCAAGGTCGACACCGAGGACCAGCCCGCGCTGGCCGGGGCAGCGCGGATCACCTCGATCCCGACGCTGATGGCCTTCCGGGACGGCATCCTGGTCTTCTCCCAGCCCGGCGCGCTGCCCGCGGCCTCACTGGAGAAGGTCATCCAGGCCGTCAGGGAGCTGGACATGGACGACATCCGCGCCAGGCTCACCGCACAGGAGCTCGCCGCTCAGGAAAGGACGAGCCGATGAGCTACGGCACCAGCGTCACGGTACGAGCGCCGTTCGCGGACACGGTCACCCGGGTCCGCGAAGCCCTCGCCGCCCACGGGTTTGGCGTGCTCACCGAGATCGACGTCACCGCTACGCTGCGGGCAAAGCTCGGAGAGCAGATGGAGGACTACGTGATCCTCGGCGCCTGCAACCCGCCCTTCGCGCACCAGGCACTCGGCATCGACCGCAGCATCGGGCTGCTGCTGCCCTGCAACGTCGTCGTCCGCGCCGCCGGCGAAGGGACCGTCGTGGAGGCACTGGACCCGCAGGTCATGGTCACGCTGACCGGCCGCCCCGAGCTGAAGCCCGTAGCCGACGAGGTCGGGCGGCGGCTCGCCAGCGCGCTCGCCGACCTCACCCGGTGACACGGCTGCCCGGGGCGCCATCCGGCGCCCCGGGCAGCGCCCGGGAGAAGACCCGGCCGAACCGGGAGAAGACGCGGCCGAAGGTGGCGGGCACGGCATCCGGCCTGGCCGAACGGGAACGCGGCCGGGTACGGATCAGCTGTCCGCCGGGTGCTGGGCGGCGTGCTCGG
>DAHWEX010000099.1 GCA_027326205.1 Actinomycetota bacterium | reverse complement strand
GGGCGGTGTCCGCGACGATCAGCTTGTCTACCTGCAGGCTGTCGTCCTGCAGCACCTCAAGGACCGGCATCCGCCCGTAGATGGTGATGAACGTGTCCTTGGGAGACCGGCCGTGCCGGCCGCCGTCTCGCTGCGTGCCTTCCACCACTGAGAGCTTAGGGGAGCCGGGTCACCCGTCGCGCAGGTGCCCGCGCAGCGTGGTCACGATGTTCCAGCCGGCCCGGCCGCCGGGCAGGTGGTCGATCGTAGCGCCGCGAGGATCTCCAGCGGGTCGAAGCCGACCTGCGGGAAGGAGCGGGCGCGGAAGACGGGGAGCCCCGGTGAGTCGGCGAAGAACACCGCGTCCAGCAGCCCGCGCTCGGCGCGGCGGCAACCGTCACCCTGCCGGCCGGCGCGTCACGCGCTCTCCCGGCGGACCAGTTCGGTGGGGAGGATGACCGCGGCGGGCTCGGCGCCTTCGATGGAGACCATCAGCAGCCGGACCATCTCCCGGCTGATCCGCTGCCACGGCTGCCGGATCGTGGTCAGGGCCGGGCGCGCGGCGAGCGCGGCGGAGGAGTCGTCGAACCCGCCCACGGCGACATCCTCCGGAACGCGCCGCCCGGCCCGGTGCAGCGCGATGAGCGCGCCAAGGCCCATCGCGTCGGAGGCCACGAACACCGCGTCGAGGTCCGGGCAGCGCTCGAGCAGCACGTCCATCGCGCGCTCGCCGGAGTCTTGCGAGTAGTCGCCCTCCGCGACCAGGGCGGGGTTGAAGTCGCCGCCGAGCACGTCCCGGTAGCCTTCCAGGCGGCCCCGCCCGCCGGAGGTGTCCAGCGGGCCGGTGATGGTGGCGATCCTGCTGCGGCCGGCCGAGCGCAGGTACTCGACCATGGTGCGGGCGCCGCCCCGCTCGTCGACCGCCACGTAGGACGTCTCCGACTCGTGCCCGAGCGGCGCGCCGATGGCGACATACGGCACGCTCGCCTTGCCGAGCAGGTTCAGCAGCGGATCCCCGGCGTGCGCGGACACCAGCAGCGCCCCGTCCACGTGCCCGGCGGCGAGGAACCTGGTGACCCGGTTCCGCTCGGAGGTCGAGGAGGCGATCCACACGAACAGCCCGATGTCGTGCTCGGCGAGCTCCTGGGTGCAGCCGCGCAGCAGCACGATGAAGTTCGGGTCGGAGAACAGCCGCTCGGTCGGCTCGGACAAGATGAACGCGACCGACTCCGAGCGCTGGGTCACCAGCGACCTGGCATGCTGGTTGACCACGTACCTGGTCTTCTTGATAGCGCGGTTCACCGCGTCCAGGGTGGCGGGCGAGACGTAGTGCCCGCCGTTCAGGACCCGGGACACGGTGCCGCGGGACACCCCTGCCTCCGCTGCCACGTCCTCGATGGTGGGGCGCCGCCGAACGTTCATACTAAAGGTTTACTCGCTGCCGGCCACTACTTCACCGAGCCGGCCGCCAGGTCGGTGCGCCAGTACCGCTGCAGGACCAGGAACAAGATCACCAGCGGGACGATGGACAGCAGCGAGCCGGTCACCACCAGGCTGTACAGGGCCGGCGCGGTGGAGCCCCGGTTCAGCAGCGTGTACAGGCCGACGGTGAGCGGGAACTTGTTCTCGTCGCTGAGCATGATGAACGGGAGCAGGAAGTTGTTCCACACCGCCACGAACTGGAACAGGAAGACGGTGACCAGTCCGGGCACCATCATGGGCACCGCGATCCGGGTGATCAGCTTCCGCTCCGGGCAGCCGTCCACCCGGGCCGCCTGGATCACCTCGTCGGGCACCGCCGACATCGAGTAGATGCGGGCCAGGTAGATGCCGTAGGGGGACAGGACCGACAGCAGCAGCACCGACCAGTACGACCCGACCAGGCCGACCTTGGACATCAGCAGGTACTGGGGCAGCGCCAGCACCACGGGCGGCACCATGACCCCGGCCAGCAGCAGGTTGAACAGCAGCGACCGGCCCCGGAACCGGTACTTCGCCAGCGCGAACCCGGTCAGCGCGGACACCACGGTGGACAGCAGCGCGCCGCCGCCCGCGTACAGCGCCGTGTTGGCCATCCAGTGCCAGTAGACCCCGCCGGCGTAGGCGGACAGGCTGCGGACGTTCGACCACAGCGACCCGTTCGGCTCGAAGGTGAAGGTGTTGAACAGCTGCGCGTTGTCCTTGGTCGAGGCGGTCAGCACCCAGACGACAGGCAGCAGGCAGTACACCGCACCGAGCAGCAGGATCGCGGTGGGCAGCAGCGCCGTCCGCTCGCGGCGCCTGGCCGGGCGGCGCCCGCGTTCCCGGGCGCCCGCGGGCGCCGGCGTCACCGCGCCGGCCGTGCGCGTCAGTGCCACGGCGCCCTCACCGTCCCTGGAAGACGCGCCGGTTGCTGACCCGGAGCAGGCTGTAGGACAGGATGAACATCACGACCGCGATCATCATCGACAGGGCCGCGGCCCCGTAGACGTCGTTGTCGTTGAAAGCCAGGTCGTACACCCTCATCAGCGGCATCCAGTCCGGCGAGATCGTGTTGGTGAGCGGGGCGAGCGTCTGCGGCTCGTTGAAGACCTGCAAGGTGGCGATGACCGAGAACACCCCGGTGAGCACCAGCGCCGGGGCGATCATCGGGATCTTGATCCGCAGCGCGATCTGGGTCTGCGACGCCCCGTCGATCCGCGCCGCCTCGTACAGTTCCGCGGGCACCGAGCGCAGCGACGTGTACAGGACGATCATGTTGAAGCCGGTCCCGCCCCAGACGCCGATGTTCGCCACCGACAGCAGCGCGACGTGCGTGGTGAACAGGTTCGGCATGGTCAGTCCGAGTCGCGCCAGGACCGGCGGGAACGGCGAGACCGTGGGCAGGTACATGAAGCCCCACAGCAGCGAGGCGATCACCGTGGGCACCGCGTAGGGCAGGAAGATCGCCAGCCGGCTGAATCGCTGCAGCCGCACCCGCCGCGCGTCGAGCAGCAGCGCGAACAGCAGCGCCAGGCCGAGCATCACCGGCACCAGGATCACGCTGTAGATCACCACCCGCAGCAGCGAGGAGGTGAACGCCGCGTCCGTCAGCTCGGTGGCGTAGTTGGACAGGCCCGCGAACACCTGACGGCGCGCCCCCGCCCCCAGCCCCAGGCCGCTGACCTGTGACTTCTGGAACGACATGAACAGCGCGTAGCCGATGGGGAGGAGCAGGAAGAGCACGAAGAGCACCACGGCCGGGGTGACGCACACGTACGGCGCCAGGCGCGGAGCCGTGCGCGTGCGTGCACCCCAGGCGGGCCTCACACGGGAGGGGTTGGTCACGTCAGCTCGCCGCGACCGTGAAGCCGCTCTTCTTCATGTCGTTCAGCACCGTGGACTGGATCTGCGCGAGCGGGCTGAGGAAGGACCCCTTGCTCGCCGCCGCGCTGCCGAACGCGGTGGTGAACTCGGTGTAGGCCACGTTGACGTCCGGGCCCCAGGTGACCTTGGCGGCCTCGGCGGCGTACTGCTTGCCGAGCGTCCAGAAGTCCGGCTCGTTGGAGAAGTAGGCCGGCGGGGACGTGATCGCCGACTCGGCGGCGCTGTCGGCCGGGTAGATGCCGCCCTGCGAGACCAGCGCGGCGGTCGCGGCCGGGGCGGTGTTCAGCCAGGCGGCGAACTGCGCGGCGGCCTGCTGGTTCTTGGACGCGGCCATGACGGCGGTGGAGGAGCCGCCCCAGTTGCCGACGACGCCGGAGCCCGAGGTCCACTGCGGCAACTGCGTCATCACCCACTTGCCCGCGCCGCCCGGGGCGGTGGTCGGGAAGTCGCTGGGGGCCCAGATGTCGGAGACCCAGGCGATGTACTTGCCGTCGTTCATGCCCTTGTCCCAGGCGGCGGTCCACTGCGGCTGGTTGTCGACCCCGCCGCCGGCGACGAGCGACTGCCAGTAGGAGGCGACCTTCTGGCTCGCGGCGTCGTCGATGCCGACCGTCCAGTTGCTGCCGGAGGCGGACCACCACTGCGCGCCCGCCTGCTGGGTCAGCCCGGCGAACTCGCCGGGGTCGGCACTGGAGAACGTGCCCAGGTACACCCCGGGCGCCTCGGAGTGCAGCTTCGCCGCGTCGGCGGCGAACTGCGCCCAGGTGGCCGGCACGGTCAGCCCGTACCTCTTGAACTCATCGGCCCGGTAGAACAGCGCCATCGGGGCGGCGTCCTGCGGGACGCCGTACAGCGCGCTGGTGCCCAGCGTCACCTGGTTCCAGTTGCCGGCCGGGAAGTCGCCCTTCAGGCCGGCGTCGTACTTGGAGATGTCGGCCAGGTAGTTGTTCGACACCAGCGTGGGCAGCACCTGGTACTCGACCTGGGCCAGGTCCGGCGGGTTGCCGGCCTTCGCGGCGGTGAGCAGCTTGGTGAGCTCGGCGTCACCGCCGGACTGCGACTGCACCTGCACCTGGATGCCGGGGTGCGCCTTGTTCCAGATCGCCACGATCTTGTCCATGTTCGGCACCCACGTCCAGAACGTGAGGGTGACCTTGCCGGACGACGACGCGGACGATGAGCCGCCTGAGGCTGGCGTCGACGAGGACGAGGAACAGCCGGCGGCGACCAGCGCGGCCAGGGCCGCGCCGGCGACCGCGCCCGTGATCGACACCGGGTGAGGGCGCCGTCGGCGGCCTCGGGGGGAGCTCGCCGGGGCCCGGTGGCCGTGGGGAATGAGCTTCATGGCTCCTCCGGATGGGGGTCGTAGGAGGGGGTAGTCAAGGGCCGCGGGCTCGTCAATTGCGGGCGACCCGGGGCGGGCAGTGCAGGTGAACATGCTGTGAACGCTCCCAGCGTTAACCTGTCAGCAACACTTGTCAAGTAGCTGATGTCCTGCTTTCATCTTGTTATCTGCCTGTGAGCGATCCCAGATTTTTGCCCTTCTGTCTCGATCGAGAACACGGAGTTTCCCATGCATTCACGCTGGCCCCGGCTCGACGGTCTCGCCTACGGCGGGGACTACAACCCTGAGCAGTGGCCCGAGGAGGTCTGGACCGAGGACGTAGCGCTGATGCGCGAGGCCGGGGTCACGCTGGTCTCGGTCGGGGTCTTCTCCTGGGGAATGCTGGAGCCCCGGCCGGGGGAGTACGAGTTCGGCTGGCTGGACCGGGTGCTCGGCCTGCTGCACGACGCCGGCATCGCGGTGGACCTGGGCACCCCGACGGTGGCCGCGCCGCCGTGGTTCCTCCTGCACCACCCGCAGGCGCGCCCCGTCACGCGGGAGGGACTGCCGTACGGCAACGGGACCCGCCAGGTGCACTGCCCGTCAAGCCCGGCGTACGCGGCGGCGTCGTCGGCGATCACCCGCGAACTCGCGCTCCGCTACGGCGGTCACCCCGCGGTGGTCATGTGGCACGTCAACAACGAGTACGGCGCGCCGCTCGGCGAGTGCTACTGCGAGACGTCGGCGGCGGCGTTCCGTGACTGGCTGCGCGCCCGCTACGGCGACGTCGCCACGCTGAACGACCGCTGGGGCGCGGCCTTCTGGTCGCAGCGCTACGGCCACTGGGACGAGATCGAGCCGCCCAGGACGTCCGGGACCGTGGTCAACCCGGCGCTGCGGCTGGACTACGCGCGCTTCAGCAACGACGCGCTGCTCGACTGCTTCATCCGCGAGCGGGACATCCTGCACGAGCTCGCCCCCGGCATCCCCGTCACGACGAACTTCATGGCCACCAACTGCAAGTCCGTGGACTACTGGCGGTGGGCGCCCGAGGTCGACGTCATCTCCAACGACAACTACCTCGTCGCCGAGCGCAGCGACAACTACCTCGAGCTCGCGATGTCCGCCGACATGACCAGGTCGCTGGCCGGCGGCGGCCCGTGGCTGCTGATGGAGCACTCGACCAGCGCCGTGTCCTGGCAGCCGCGCAACATCGCCAAGCGGCCCGGCGAGATGCGCCGCAACTCGCTGGCCCACGTCGCCCGCGGCGCGGACGGCGCCCTGTTCTTCCAGTGGCGGGCCAGCCGCTACGGCGCGGAGAAGCATCATTCCGCGATGCTGCCGCAGGGCGGCACGGACACCCGGATCTGGCGGGAGGTCGTCGGGCTCGGCGCGGAGCTCGCGGGCCTGTCGGCCCTGGCGGGCACCGTCGTCGAGTCGGACATCGCGATCCTGTGGGACTGGGAGTCCTGGTGGGCGCAGGAACTGGAGTGGCGGCCGAGCGCGGCCCTCGGCTACCTCGACCGGATCCGGGCCTGGTACGAGGCGTCCTGGCGTGCCGGGCTGACCGCGGACTTCGCCTCTCCCGGTGCCGACCTGAGCCGGTACCGGCTGGTCATCGCGCCGTCCCTGTACCTGACCACGGAGGCCGCGGCGGCTAACCTCGGGGCCTACGTGGCCGGCGGCGGGACCCTGCTCGCCGGCTGCTTCTCCGGCATCGTCGACGCCTGGGACCGGGTCCACCCCGGCCCCTACCCCGGCGCGCTGCGCGATGTCCTCGGCGTCACGGTGGAGGAGTGGCTCCCGCTGCGGGAAGGAGAGCGGGTCACCCTCACCTGGGAAGAGTCAGCTCCGGCCGCCGTCAGCGGCGCCACCGTCTGGACCGAGGCGGTGAAGCTCGCGGGCGGCAAGCCGGTTGCCTGGTACGCCGACGGCCCGGCCGCCGGCGGCCCCGCCGTGACCAGGAACGACCTGGGCGAGGGACAGGCCTGGTACGTCTCGGCCGCCACCGACCAGCCGGCCACCGCCGCGCTGCTCGCCGCCGTCTGCGAGGCGGCCGGGGTCAGCGCCCCGGCGCGCCCGGCGGCCGGCGCCGCGTGGCCGAGGGACCTGGAGATCACTCGCCGGGCCGGCCCGGCCGGCCGCTTCGTCACGCTCATCAACCACGGGAGCGACACCGCCGAGATCCTGCTCGGCGGGCGTCTGGTGTCGGTGCCATCCGGTGAAGTCCGGGTGATCGAAGGAGACACCGCCTGACCTCCGCCTGGCCGGCGGCCCGCCGCGGCGGGGCCGGGGCAGGCCCTTCCCGCGCTGTCAAGGCAGACGCGCCCTCGGCGGCTCACTCCGCTCCCGCTGCCGCCAGCCCAGGTCCGCGCGACGGGCCGGCACCCGCGCGTTCGCGCCACCCAGGCGGCGACCTCGGAACCGCGCGTCACGCGGCAGTAAAGCGAGCGGCCGGCGAAGCGCCGGCGAGGCGGTCAGTTCTTCCGGCAGAAGTAGGTGACGTTGATGACCGCCAGGCCCACCCAGGCGGCCGCGGCGACCGCGAAGCCGCTGGCCACCGCGGTGGTGACCGAGCCGAGCAGCATGGTGGCGCGGATCCTCGACGCGGCGACGGCCAGGCAGCGGCGCTAGCCGGCGGTAGTCTCCGCGACGGTGGTTTCCGGCGCCCGGGCCACGCCGAACGTGACGGGCCGGCGGTGCCGGAAGCCCAGCCGCTCGTACAGCCCGATCGCGGGGTTGACCGCCACCGCGTGCAGGAACGGGATGTCGCCGCGCTCCCGGATCACCGCGCCGACCGCCCTGATCAGCCTGGTGGCGAACCCGTGGCCGCGCCACGAGTCGTCGGTGCAGACCGCGCTGATCTCCGCCCAGCCTTCCGGGCGCAGC
>DAHWEX010000096.1 GCA_027326205.1 Actinomycetota bacterium | reverse complement strand
ATCCCGGAGGCGGGGCAGGCCGCGTTCCTGTCCAAGTACTACCCGAGGCTGCGCCGCCAGGCCACGGTGACCTCGTCCGACGGCTCGTTCACCGCGCCGGAGATCTCCGGCCCGTCGCTGGTGGTCCGCGCGGCCTACGCGGGCGGCCACCAGATCGACATCCGCTGGGAGTGGTCTTACCAGGTCGGCGGCACCGAGCTGCGGGCCGGCCTGGGCACGGCCAGGGACCCGTTCCGCGACCCGGAGGCGGAAGCGCGGATCCTGAGCGGTCTCGGCCTTCCCGCCGACGTGCCCGGGGTTCCCCGGGAGGGGACCGTCTCGGCCGCGGTCACGCCCCTCTCTGCCAAGCAAGGGCCGGCCGTCACCCTGCGCGGCCTCGACTCCATGGCGTTCACCACCGCGGTGCTGCCGCTGCTGCACGGCCGCGACGACGTGCGCACCGAGGTGACCGGCCAGGTCCCCGAGTACCACGAGGCCGGCGACTCGTTGGAGATCGGCCTGTCCACCAGCGAGGTGGACGGCAGCCGCGACTGGTTCGACCTCGGCATCACGGTCACGGTCGAGGGCCGTCAGGTCCCGTTCTCCGACCTCTTCGTGGCGCTCGCCCACCGCCAGTCCCACCTGCTGCTCCCCGACGGGGCGTACTTCTCGCTGGATAAGCCCGAACTCGCCACGCTCGCCCGGCTCATCGACGAGGCCAGGGCGCTGCACGACCAGCCGGACGGCACGGCGCTGCGGATCAGCCGGTTTCAGGCGGGCCTGTGGGAGGAGCTGTCCGGGCTCGGCGTCGTCGGCCACCAGGCCGAGACCTGGAAGCGGCAGGTGCGCGGGCTGCTCTCGGTCGAGGAGATCGACCCCGTGCCGGTGCCCGGCACGCTCAACGCGCGGCTGCGGCCTTACCAGCTGTCGGGGTTCCAGTGGCTCGCGTTCCTGTGGGCGCACGGGCTCGGCGGCATCCTCGCGGACGACATGGGCCTGGGCAAGACCCTGCAAACCCTGGCGCTGCTCCAGCACGCGAAGCAGTCGCCGGGGGCCCGGGCGCCCTTCCTCATCATCGCGCCGACCTCCGTGCTCGGGAACTGGACCGCCGAGGCCCGCCGGTTCACCCCCGACCTGAACGTGGTGACGGTCTCCGACACGCTCGGCCGGCGCGGCGGCACGCTGGCCGACGTGACCGACGGGGTGGACGCGGTGGTCACCTCGTACACGCTGCTGCGGCTCGACTTCGAGGCCTACGGCGGGCGCCAGTGGGCCGGGCTGATCCTCGACGAGGCGCAGTACGTCAAGAACCACCAGTCCAAGGCCTACCAGTGCGCGCGCCGGCTGCCCGCGCCGTTCAAGGTCGCGATCACCGGCACCCCGATGGAGAACAACCTCATGGAGCTGTGGTCGCTGCTGTCGATCACCGCGCCGGGGCTGTTCCCCAACCCGGAGCGGTTCAAGGAGTACTACGCGCGGCCGATCGAGCGGTCGGGGAACTCCGAACTGCTCGCGCAGCTCCGCCGGCGGATCAGGCCGCTGATCATGCGGCGGACCAAGGAACAGGTCGCCGCCGACCTGCCGGAGAAGCAGGAGCAGGTGCTTGAGGTGGAGCTGCACCCCCGGCACCGGAAGGTGTACCAGACCCACCTGCAGCGCGAACGGCAGAAGATCCTCGGCCTCCTCGACGACGTCAACCACAACCGGTTCACCATCCTTCGCTCGCTCACCCTGCTGCGGCAGCTGTCGCTGCACGCCGCGCTGATCGACTCCGAGCACTCCGACGTGCCGTCCGCGAAGATCGACTCGCTGCTCGAGCAGATCGAGGACGTGGTCGGCGGCGGCCACCGGGCGCTGGTATTCAGCCAGTTCACCCGGTTCCTGCGGATGGCCAGGACACAGCTTGAGGCGTCCGGGGTGGAATGCTGCTACCTGGACGGGGCCACCACGAACCGCGCGGCGGTGATCTCGTCGTTCAAGGACGGGACCGCGCCGGTTTTCCTGATCTCGCTGAAGGCGGGCGGCTTCGGGCTCAACCTGACCGAGGCGGACTACTGCTTCCTGCTCGACCCCTGGTGGAACCCGGCGACCGAGGCGCAGGCGGTGGACCGGACGCACCGCATCGGGCAGACCAGGAACGTGATGGTGTACCGGCTGATCGCGTCGGGCACCATCGAGGAGAAGGTCATGGCGCTGAAGGCCCGCAAGGCCGAGCTGTTCTCCTCGGTGATCGACTCCGACGGCGCGTTCTCCTCCGCCCTGTCCGCGGACGACATCCGCACGCTGTTCGCCTAGCGCTGCGCGCTTCCCCGTCAGTCTCTTCTTGATTATCCCGAACGGGCCGTGCATACCCTGGCGCCCGCATGCTCCGAGCGGGCGGTCAACGTAGGTTGACGACATGACCGAATTCCCAGGCCCCTGGACAACCTCATCGCCTACGTGAAGGCTCTCCACCCAGACGGCGGCCCGCTGGAGAACGTGTCCGACGCGTTCAGCGAACTCATGCTGGAAGGCGCGGACCATCCGTTCTCTCGCTTCACCGACCGCTCCCTTCGCGTCATCGCCGCCGCGGGGAAGCTCTCGGCATCGCAGCCGGTCGGCCCGGCGCAGGTCACCGCGGCGCTGTTCGCCGAGCCCGAAGCGCTCGCCGCGAAGGCCGTCACGGCGGCGGGCGTGTCCCCGAGCAGTTGTACGCCGCGGTCGGCGCGGGCCCGGGCCGGGATGCCGCCAAGAATCCACTAGTCACACTGTGACCAGCGATAACTGTGCCGGAGCACAAAAACGGAGTATCCCTCCGCTCGCGATAACCTGGGGTCGTGCCCCCAGTTTGACCGTGGGGGCCGGGGACGAGTTGGATCGTCCTTGAAGATCACCCGCATCAGGTGGCGACGCCTGCAAGAGGAGCTAGAACGGCGTGAGCATACTCGGCACCCGGGTCCTGCGGACCGAAGATCCAGGCTTCCTGTCGACCGGAGCCGTCTACACCGAAGACGTCCAGGATGAGCGGCTGGCTGGCGCCTGCTACGTGCACTTCGTCCGCTCGACGGTCGCGCACGCGAAGATCAACGGCATCGACACCAGCGCGGCGAAGGAGGCGCCGGGGGTCATCGCCGTCTACACGGCCGCCGACCTCGCGGCGGACGGGGTCCGGCCGCTCAAGCCCATCGCCCCGAACATGAACCAGGCCATGCTGCAGACGTGGCTGGCCAGCGGCACGGTGCGGTTCGTCGGCGAGTGCGTCGCCGCGGTCGTCACCGAGAAGATGTACCAGGGCGAGGACGCGATCGAACTGGTCGACGTCGACTACGAGTTCCTGCCCGCGGTCGTCGACATGAATGACGCGCTGGCCGGGACGGGCGGCCTGCTGTTCCCCGCGGGCGAGTCGAACGTGGTCTGCACGTTCGGCGACGCGTCGGCCGCCGACCCCCGCCTCTTCGACGACTGCGAGGTGGTAGTCAGCGAGGTCGTGCAGAACCGGCGGGTGGCGCCGGCCCCGATGGAGACCCGCGCGGCCGCCGCGGTGTGGGGCGAGGACGGGCGGCTGACCGCCTGGATCCCCAACCAGGGCGCCCAGGGCACCAAGGGCGCGGTCGTGGGCGCGCTCGGCCTCGCTCCCGACAAGGTGCGGATCATCACGCCGGATGTCGGCGGCGCGTTCGGCGCCAAGTTCGGCGCCGACCCCGAGCACCTCATCACCTGCTGGATCGCGAAGCAACTTGGGCGCCCCGCGCGCTGGTCAGAGACGCGGAACGAGAACCTGCTCGCCATGACCCACGGCCGGGCGCAGC
>DAHWEX010000741.1 GCA_027326205.1 Actinomycetota bacterium | reverse complement strand
GTACTCTTGGGCGTTCCTGCGAGGCCGGCGCGGGCGGTACGAGCGCGCCGCACTCGCCATCTCGATGGCCGCGGCGTCGGTGGCGGCGCCGCTCCAGGTCATCGTCGGCGACTGGGCCGCCCGCGACGTCGCGACCTACCAGCCCGTCAAGCTCGCCGCGATGGAGGGGCTCGCCACCACGACCCGGGGCGCGGCCGAGCACCTGCTCGGCTGGTACAACGGGCACGCGGTCGTCTGGGGCATCGAGATCCCCAGGCTCCTGTCGCTGCTCGCCTTCCACAACCCGAACGCCGTGGTCAAGGGCCTCGACATCGTGCCGCTCGCAGACCAGCCGCCGGTCAACGTCGTCCGGATCTCCTTCCAGACGATGGTCGGGATCGGGAGCCTGCTCGCGCTGCTCGGGCTGGTGTACCTGTACCTGCGGCTGCGCCGCAAGGGGCTGCCGCGACTGGTCCTGTGGGCCGTCGTCGCCGCGGGACCGCTGTCCGTCGTCGCGCTGATCGCCGGCTGGATCACGACCGAGGTCGGCCGGCAGCCCTGGATCGTCTACGACGTCATGCCCGTCTCCGCGGCCGTGACCGGGGCCAGCGACATCCCCGTCGGCTACGGCGCCCTGTCCGTCGTGTACCTGGTGCTGGCCGGGATCGTGTTCCTGATCCTGCGGCGGATCGCCCGGATACCGCTGCCCGCCTCGGTCCGTGACCCGCACGGCCTGGAACCGCCTGGCCCCGCCGGCGCCCCGGGGGCGCCCAGGGCCGGAACCGCTGGAGGCTGACCATGGCCTACGTACCAGTCGCCTTCATCCTCGCCGGCATGGCCGCCTATACCGTGCTCGCCGGGGCCGACTTCGGCGCGGGCCTGTGGACCCTGCTCGCCTTCGGGCCCTCGGGGCACCGGGTGCGGGACCAGGCGCGGCACGCGATGGGGCCGGTGTGGGAGGCCAACCACGTCTGGCTGATCTTCGTCCTGGTGGTGTGCTGGACCGCGTACCCCGTGGCCTTCGGCTCGATCATGTCCACGCTGTCCGCCCCGCTGCTGATCGCCGCGATCGGGATCATCTTCCGCGGGGCCGCCTACGCGCTGCGCGGGGTGGTGGACGCCTCACGGGCGGCGGAGAACCTGCTGGGGCTGTCGTCGGTGCTCACGCCGTTCGCGCTCGGCACCGCCGTCGGGGCGATCGCGCTCGGCCGGGTGCCGGTCGGGAACGCCGCGGGCAACCTGGTCACCTCCTGGCTGTCCCCGGCGCCTGTCCTCATCGGGGCGCTCGCCGTGGCCTTCTCCGCGTACCTGGCGGCCGTGTTCCTCGCCGCCGACTCGCTGCGTTACGCCGAGGCCGCGCTGGCGGAACTCTTCCGGCGGCGCGCCCTCGCCGCCGGCGTGGTGTCCGGCGGCCTCGCCCTGGCCGGGCTGCTCGTCATGCGCGGCGCCGGGCTCAACCTGACGCGCGGGGCCGCCCTCGGGCTCGTGTGCGTCTCCGGCGTCGCCGGCCTGGCCACGCTCGCCCTGTGCTGGCGCTCCCGGTTCGGGCTCGCCCGGCTGACGGCCGCGCTCGCGGTCGCGGCGGTCGTCGTCGGCTGGGCGGCGGCCCAGGCACCCCGGTTCCTGCCGGGAATGACGGTGACCCAGGCCGCCGCGGACCACGCGACGCTGGTCGCCCTCGTGGTCGCGGTCGCCTGCGGCTCGGTCGTGCTGATCCCGTCGCTGGCGCTGCTGTTCACGCTGTTCCTGCGCGGGCGCCTGGACACCCCGGAGCAGCACGCGCCCGGCGGGGCACCGGTCTCGCCGGCCGGCGAGACCGTTCCCCCGGTTCCCCCGGTTCCCCCCGCCTCCCCCGGTGCCGCCGGGTCCCGGGCCGCGGCGCCGCCGGGCGCGGCGAAGCGCTGGGCCGCGGCGGCCGTCGGGGGCCTGGTCCTGGGCACCGGGCTCCTCGTGTTCACCGACGCACCCTGGACTCACGTGCTCGGCGTCGCGGGCCTGATCCTGTGCGCCGTCGCCGCGTTCGCCCTCACGGCCACGCCCCTCGACCGGTAATACCCCTTGTCAGTCCCCACCCGCCCGGGGGCCACACCAGCCTATGGGTTAGGTCCGACATTCGATCTTCGAGGAGGCGCTGACCTGCGCATTCCCCCGAACGCGGTTGGCTTAACGGTAGCACCAGGCTGGCCGGGCCGCACCGAGCCGCCTCCGAACCGCGCCCGTGCCGCACCCGCGCCGTGCCGGGACGCGCCGGGACGCGCAACGCGGGACGGGGGCGGTGAAGCCGGGGACCGTTCGGTATGAGACTGGCTTTGGACCTTGCCCGGGGTTGAGCGGCGGGACGGATGTGCTTGGGTGGGAGCATGAGCGACGAGCCTGTGGTGCGGGACCTGCCGGTGGGGATCGGGGCCAGCGGGCACCGGCGGGAGTCCGACTCGATGGGGACTATCGACGTCCCCGCGATGAGGTACTGGGGGGCGCAGACCCAGCGGTCGCTGCTGCACTTCGGCGACATCGGGGCGGACGCCATGCCGCTGGCGGTGTACCACGCGTTCGGGCACGTGAAGAAGGCGGCGGCGCTGGCCAACGGGCATGCCGGGCGGCTGCCGCCGTGGCAGGCGGCGCTGATCGCGCGGGTGTGCGACGAGGTGATCGACGGCGAGCTTGACGACCACTTCCCGTTGCGGGTGTGGCAGACCGGCTCGGGCACCCAGTCGAACATGAACGTCAACGAGGTGATCGCCAACCGGTGCATCCAGCTCGTCGGCGGCGAGATCGGGTCCAAGTCGCCGGTGCACCCGAACGACCACGTCAACATGGGGCAGTCGTCGAATGACACGTTCCCCACGGCCATGCACGTGGCGGCGGTGACGGCCGTCGCGGAGTCGGTGACGCCGTCCGTGGCGGCGCTGCGCGACGCCATCGCGTCGAAGGCGCGATCGTGGCGGCAGGTGGTGAAGATCGGGCGGACGCACCTCCAGGACGCGGTGCCGCTCACCGTCGGGCAGGAGTGGTCCGGGTACGCGCGGCAGCTCACCGCCGCGCTCAGCGTGCTGGAAAGCTCCTGCGCCGGCCTGTACGAGCTGGCCGCCGGCGGGACCGCCGTCGGGACCGGGCTCAACGCGCCGCCCGGGTTCGGCGCCGACGTGGCCGCGCGGATCGCGGCGTCGACCGGGCACCCGTTCGTGACCGCGCCCAACAAGTTCGCCGCGCTGGGGGGTTCCGACGCCGTGGCGGCGGCGTCCGCCGGGCTGCGCGGGCTCGCCGTGCCGCTGGCCAAGATCGCCAACGACATCCGCTGGCTCGGCTCGGGGCCGCGGGCCGGGCTCGGCGAGCTGATCCTGCCGGCCAACGAGCCCGGGTCGTCGATCATGCCGGGGAAGGTCAACCCGACCCAGTGCGAGGCGCTGCTCATGGTGTGCGCGCAGGTGCTCGGCAACGACGCCGCCATCGCGTTCGCCGCTTCGCAGGGGAACCTGGAACTGAACACGATGCGGCCGGTGATCATCGCCAACTTCCTGCACTCGGCCGCGCTGCTCGCCGGGGCGAGCCGTGCGTTCCGGGTGTTCTGCGTCGAGGGCACGGAGCTGAACGAGGCGCGGATCGCCGAGCACGTCGACCGGTCGCTGATGCTCGTCACCGCGCTGTCGCCGGTGATCGGCTACGACCGCGCGGCGCAGATCGCGCACAAGGCGGATCACGACGGCTCTACCCTGCGCGCGGCGGCGCTGGCGCTCGGCTACATCTCGGCCGGCGAGTTCGACCGGGTCACCGACCCCGCGTCCATGGTCGGCGATACCCGCATCCCGCGCGCCCCGGCATGACTCGCGTCCCCTGGGCAGCAAGAGCCGTAACGTTGTGGCTCTATCGGATGACATGACTGTCGACGGCGGGAATTCAGGAGGCGCGCATGACGGCTGAAACGTACGACGTGATCGTGATCGGGGCCGGCCCCACCGGCGAGAACGTGGCCGACCGGGCCGTGCGCGGCGGGCTGTCGGCGGTCATCGTCGAGTCCGAACTCGTCGGCGGCGAGTGCTCGTACTGGGCGTGCATGCCGAGCAAGGCGCTGCTGCGGCCCGCGGGCGTGGTCGCCGAGGCGGCCGCGGTGCGGGGAGTCACCGGGGCCCGGCTGGAGGCGGCCGAGGCGCTGAAGCGGCGGGACTCGTTCACCCATGGCTGGAAGGACGACGGCCAGGTCTCCTGGCTCGAATCCGCGAAGATCGACCTCGTTCGGGGGCACGGGCGGCTGGCGGGCGAGCGGACCGTGGTCGCCGGGGACATGACGCTGACCGCGCGGCACGCGGTCTGCGTGGCCACCGGCACGGGGGCCATCGTGCCGCCGGCCCTCGCCGGCGTTCAGGCGTGGACCAGCAGGGAGGCGACGAGCGCGCGGGAGGTGCCCGCCCGGCTCGCCGTCGTGGGCGGCGGCGTGGTCGGGTGCGAGATGGCCGCCGCCTGGTCGGCGCTCGGTTCGCGGGTCACGCTGGTATCGCGCGGCGGGCTGCTTGACCGGCTGCCGGCGTTCGCCGGAGAGGCCGTCGCTTCCGGGCTGCGGGACGCCGGGGTGGACGTGCGGCTTGGCGTTAACGTCAGCGACGCGACGCGGGCGGCCGGGGTCGTCACGCTGACGCTGGACGACGGGACCTCGGTCAGCTGCGATGAGGTGCTCAGCGCGGTCGGGCGCTACCCGAAGACCGGGGACCTCGGGCTTTCCACCGTGGGCCTGAAGGACGGGTCGTGGCTGCCCGTCGACGACACCCTGCGGGTCACCGACGTGCCCGGCGGCTGGCTGTACGCCGCGGGGGACGCGAACCACCTGGCGCTGCTCACGCACATGGGCAAGTACCAGGCGCGAATCTGCGGGGACGCCATCGCCGCCCGGGCCTCCGGGCGGGAACCGGAGGTGCGCGACCTGGCGTCCGCCACGCGCGTCCCGCAGGTCATCTTCACGATCCCGGAAGTCGCCGCCGTGGGCGTCACCGCCGCGCAGGCGGCCGCCGCGGGGCTGCGGGCCCGGGTCGTCGAGTACAAGATCGGCGACGTGGCCGGGGCCAGCCTGTTCGCGGACGGCTACCAGGGGCGGGCGCAGATGGTCGTCGACGAGGACCGCTCGGTCATCGTCGGCATGACGCTCGCGGGGCCCGGGGTCGGCGAGATGATCCACGCCGCCACGATCGCCGTCGCCGGCGAGGTGCCGCTGCGGTCGCTGTGGCATGCCGTTCCCGCGTACCCGACGATGAGCGAGCTCTGGCTGCGGCTGCTGGAAACGTACGGCCTCTAGTCCTTTAGCCGGGTACCGTCCGTTTCCGGATGATCACCCGGAAAATTCTTCGGCGTGACCGTAACGTCCTGGGGGCGCTGATCGTTTTGAGATCGGGGCTTACCCCTCACGGAGCCCCCGGATGCCCCCCCGTCCGGGGGCTCCGTCAACTGGCCCGGCGCGCGGGCCAGGGGCGGAGCCTCGCAAGTCCGTCGTCGGCTGCGGCACGCCATCAACCGCAGCCGACTGACGGTCCTTTGCGTTGCCGGGGTCTTGCGTCGCCGGGGTCTTGCGCTGCCAGGGTCGTCGGCCGTGCGGTCCGCTCCCCGCGGACCCGGCTCCGCTCAGCCTCGCCCGATGAACGGCATCGTCGTCGCGGTGATCGTCAGGAACTGGACGTTCGCGTCCAGCGGGAGTCCGGCCATGAACACCACCGCGTCGGCGGCGTGCCGCGCGTCGAACGTCGGCTCCGGCTTGACCGAGCCGTCCGCTTGCCGCGCGCCCGCCGCGATCCCCCGCGTCATCGCGGTGCCCGCGTTGCCGATGTCGATCTGGCCGCAGGCGATGCCGTACGGCCGGCCGTCAAGCGAGATCGACTTGGTCAGGCCGGTGATCGCGTGCTTGGTCACCGTGTAGCCGACCGAACCGGGCCGGGGGGCGTGGGCGGAGATCGAACCGTTGTTGATGATGCGGCCGCCGCGGGGGTCCTGCGCCTTCATCAGCCGCACCGCGTGGTGCGCGCACAGGTAGGAGCCCGTGAGGTTCGTGGCGACGATCGACTGCCAGCCCTCCGGGGTCAGTTCGTCCACCGCACCAGGCGGCGAGCCGGTGCCCGCGTTGTTGACGAGCAGGTCCAGCCTGCCGAACCGCTCCTTGACCGCCGCGAACAGGCTGGCGACCGACTCCGCGTCGCCCACGTCGGTGGGCACCGGGACCACCGACCCGGCCGCGGCCAGGCCGGCCGTCTCCTGGAGCGCTTGCAGGCGGCGGCCGGCCGCCGCCACGTGCCACCCCTTTCCGGCCAGCGTGGTCGTGATGATCCGCCCGAGCCCAGAACCCGCACCAGTAACAACCGCAACTCGTTGATCCGCCATGATCAGCACGCTAGCCCCGAGACGCGCCCGGGTCATCGTCCGCCCGCCCAAATTCCCGGCGCGGACTCGGTCAGCGCCCGCCCGCTCGCGAGCCGGGTTCCTCAGGGGGGCTTGCGTGACGGGGAACGAAAAATGTCCCATTTGTTCAGCGGCAGCTCGCGGGTAAACTATTAACAGCGGGAAGACTTTTGCCCGGAGGTAAATAAAATCCGTGTGAGGCGTATTTTATTTACCTCCGAATAAAAGTTTACATTGATAATCTTCCGGGCATTCGCAGGCAGGTCGGCAGGCATCTCCGCGCACCGTCGCAGCCTGGCCCGATTTCATGAAATGCCGGAAATTTCGTGACGCGCCAGCGCCACGGAACTCCGCTCGCCGGCTGAGCCGCTGCCGGCTCGGCCGACTCGGCCGACTCTGCCGGCTCGGCCGGATGCCTGGCGCCGCCGGCGCAACTGGAGACGACGAGTTGCCGGGCGACGGAGGCGTTGGAACGCCCCTCGGCCATCAGGGCGCGGACCTCGCGCTCACGACAGCGGGAGGCCCGCGCGTGCGCGATTCCGCGAACCCGCGCGCTTCCGCCCCCGGGCGCCCGGGAGGCCTGGCGTTACTCGCCGGTGAAGCCGGGCGGGCGCTTTTCGAGGAAGGCCGTGACGCCCTCCATGAAGTCCTTGCTCTTGGCCAGGTCGCCCTGGATGGACGCCTCGAGGGCCAGGTGCTCCGCCATGCGGGAGTACAGCCAGTGGTTCAGTTCCCTCTTGGTGCCCGCGTACGAGCGGGTCGGGCCGTTGCTGAGGCGCAGCAGCAGGGCCTCGGCGTTGGCGTCGAACTCGGCGTCCGGCCAGCACGCGTTGATGAGGCCGATGTCGGCCGCGCGCTGCGCCGGGACCGGCTCGCCGAGCATCGCCATCTCGGCCGCCCGGGCGAAGCCGACGCGGGCCGGGACGAAGAGCGAGGCGCCGCCGTCCGGCACCAGGCCGATGTTCACGAAGGCGAGGACGAAGTAGGCGGACTCCTTCGCCACGACCAGGTCGGCGGCCAGGGCCAGGGACAGACCCGCGCCGGCCGCCGGGCCGTTCACCGCGCTGATCACCGGCTTGGGCATCTCGCGGATCGCGGTGACGATCGGGTGGTACCAGCGGGTCAGGATCCCGTCGGTGTCCATCGTGCCGCCGCCGGCCCGCGCGGCCTCCGTGCCTTCCTTCAGGTCCGCGCCCGAGCAGAACGCCCGGCCGGCCCCGGTCAGCATGACCGCGCGGACCGCGTCGTCGGCGGCGAGGTCGCGCAGCACGTCGAGCAGGTCCCGCGACAGCGCGTTGGACCAGGCGTTCATTCGCCGCGGACGGTTCAGCACGATGGTGGCCGCCGCCCCGGTCCGGTGCAGTTCGATGGTCTCATAGCGGGCTTGCGGGTCTTCGCTCACGAGGCTCAATGTATAGCGCGGGGGCCGCCGTGCGAAGCCGGCGGTCGTTCGGGACTTCCCCGCAGCGGGCATGAAGCCAGGGGCGGCAGCGGGCGGACCGCGGCCGGACGAGGAGGGCCCATGGCGGCGAAACCTGGCGCCAGCAAGGAACACGCGGCCGGCAAGCTGTCGAAGAAGGCGTACGAGACCGAACTGCTCCGGCTGCAGGCGGAGCTGGTGAAGATGCAGAACTGGACGCGGGCGTCCGGGGCGCGGATCGTGGTGATCTTCGAGGGACGGGACGCGGCCGGCAAGGGCGGCACGATCAGCCGGATCCACCAGTACCTCAATCCCCGGTTCGCGCGGATCGCGGCGCTGGACAAGCCGACCGAGCGCGAACAGGCCCAGTGGTACTTCCAGCGGTACATCGCGCACCTGCCGACCGCCGGGGAGATCGTCCTGTTCGACCGTTCCTGGTACAACCGGGCGGGCGTGGAGCACGTGATGGGGTACTGCACCAAGCAGGAGTACGGCCGGTTCCTGCACCAGTGCCCGCTCTTCGAGCGGATGCTCGTCGAGGACGGCGTCCTGCTGCGGAAGTACTGGTTCTCGGTCAGCGACGCGGTGCAGCAGGCACGGTTCGAGTCGCGGCTCGACGACCCGCTGCGCCGGTGGAAGCTCTCCCCCATGGACCTGGAGTCGATCACCCGCTGGGAGGACTACTCGCGGGCGAAGGACGACATGTTCACGATGACCGACATCCCCGAGGCACCGTGGTACGTGGTCGAGTCCGATGACAAGCACCGGGCCCGGGTGAACATGATCGCGCACCTGCTGTCCACGGTCCCCTACCACGACGTGCCCGAACCCACGCTGAGGCTGCCGAAACGCCCGACGTCCACCGGCTACGTCAGGACGCCGAGGGAGATGCAGACACTTGTCCCCGACCACGCGGCGACGCTTCACTGAGGCTGTGCCGTGACGAGAGCAGACCGCCCTATGCGGCAAACTGGTGCACGTGGATAACGGGGAGCTGCGGGCCCGCGCGAGCGCGCTAGGCGTTTCGGTCAGTTACTGTGACTGGCACGGGCGCGAGGTCACCGTGCCCGACGACACGCTGGCCGCCATCGTCACAGTGCTTGAGGACACTGTGCTTGCGGACACCGGGCTTGAGGACACCGGGCCTGCGGACACTGTGCTTGAGGACACCGGTGCTGAAAACGCACCGCTGGCCCGCGGCGGCGCGCCGGACGCGGTCGCGCCAGTCCCGGCCGGGCGGTCCTGGGGCTTCGCGGTTCAGCTTTACTCGCTCCGCTCCCGCGATTCCTGGGGCCACGGCGACCTGCGGGATCTCGCGGACCTGGCCAGCTGGTCGGCCCGCGAGCTGGGGGCCGGGTTCGTGCTGATCAACCCGCTGCACGCCGCCGAGCCCGTGCCGCCGGTCAGCGCGTCGCCCTACCTGCCGATGAGCCGCCGCTGGGTGTCACCGCTCTACCTGCGGATCGAGGACATCCCGGAATATGCCGACTTGAGTTATCCCGAACGAGTGCGTGTTTCACAGATCTCCCAGCCGCTGCGCGCCGCCTCGCGGACCAGGGAGCTCATCGACCGCAACGCGGTCTGGGCGGCCAAGCGCGAGGCGCTGGAAATACTGCGGAAGGTGCCGCTCTCGGACATGCGGCAGGCCGCGTTCGACGCGTTCCGCGCCGAGCACGGCAGGTCGCTCGCCGACTGGGCGGCCTGGTGCGCGCTCGCCGAAGTACACGGCCCCGACTACCGGACCTGGCCCGCACGGCTGCGGGACCCGCGGACGGCGGAGACGGAGGTACTGCGCGGCGATCTCGCCGCGCAGGCCGAGTTCCACACGTGGGTGCAGTGGCTCGTCGCCGCGCAGGTGACGGCCGCCCAGGCGGCGGCCCGGTCCGCGGGCATGGCGATCGGCGTCATCGCCGACCTCGCGATCGGCGGGCATCCCGGCGGGGCCGACGCGTGGGCGGGACAGGAGTTCCTCGCCCGCGGGTTCACGGTCGGCGCGCCGCCGGACGCCTTCAACCAGCGCGGCCAGGACTGGGGCCTGCCGCCGCTGCACCCCCGCGCCCTCGCGGCGGCCGGGTACCGCCCGCTGGCCGACCTCGTCAACGCCAACCTCGCGCTGGGCGGCGGCCTGCGGATCGACCACGTGATGGGGCTGTCCCGCCTCTGGTGGATCCCCCAGGGCAAGCCGCCGGCGGAGGGCGCGTACGTCTACTACGACGCGCCGGGGACGCTCGGCACCCTGGCGGCGGCCGCCGCCGCGGCCGGGGCCGTCGTGGTCGGCGAGGACCTGGGGACGGTCGAGCCCTGGCTGCGCGAGGCACTCGCCGCCCGTGGCATCCTCGGCACGCAGCTGCTGTGGTTCGAGCGCGGCTGGTCGGACGAGCCCCTCGCCCCGCAGTGGTGGCGTGAGAACTCCCTGGTCACCGTCTCCACCCACGACCTCCCGCCCGCCGCGGCGTTCCTGTCGGGGTCCCAGGTCACCGACCGGCTGCTGCTCGGGCTGCTCACCCGCTCCGAAGAAGAGGAACGGGCGGAGTCCGACCGCACGGTCGGCGACTGGATCGGCGCGCTCGCCGGACAGGGGCTGCTGCCCGCCGGCCGGCGCCCCACCGCGGACGAGTTCACCGTGGCGCTGTACGCGTACCTGGCGAAGACGCCGGCCCGGCTGATCGGCGTGAACCTGGCCGAGGCCGTAGGCGAGGTGCGCTCGCAGAACATGCCGGGCACCTGCGACGAGTACCCGAACTGGAAGCTCCCCCTGTGCGGGCCAGACGGCGAGCCGGTGCTGCTTGAGGACCTGGCCGGCCACGCTCTCGTCCGCGCGGTGGCCCGCGCTGCCGCCGGCGGCTGACTCAGCGCAGCCTCGTAGCCGCCGGGCGCCCGGCCTGGCCTCGCCTTCGGCGTCGGACGGCCGCCAGGTCAGCGTGTTTCGACTTTGACTTTGGACCCCCGGCACCCGGCAGTCGCGTGTGCGTGGAAGGATCGGAAAGTAATCAACTCAGAGCCAGAACACCTATACGAGGGGAGCACCCATGGCGGCTACTCCGCTGCGGGAGCGGAAGGCGTGGCAGGCGCTTGAGCGCCATTACGCGGAAATCTCCGGGACCCACCTGCGTGACCTCTTCGCCGCGGATCCCCAGCGCGGCGAGCGGCTGACCGCCGAGGCGGCCGGCATCTACCTGGACTACTCCAAGAACCGGGTCACCGACGAGACCCTGGCGCTGCTCGTCGAGCTCGCCGAGGAATCGGGCGTGCCGCAGCGGCGGGACGCGATGTTCCGCGGCGAGCACATCAACGTGTCGGAGAACCGGGCGGTGCTGCACACCGCGCTCCGGATGCCGGCCCCAGTGCCCGGAAGCACGGCGACGCTGGTCGTCGACGGGCAGGACGTCGTCGCGGACGTGCACGCGGTGCTCGCGCGGATGCGGGACTTCGCGACGCGGATCCGCTCGGGCGAGTTCAAGGGATTCACCGGCAAGCCGGTCAAGAACGTCATCAACGTCGGCATCGGCGGGTCCGACCTCGGGCCGGTCATGGCGTACGAGGCGCTCCGCCATTACTGCACACGTGAAATAACGTTCCGTTTTGTATCGAATGTGGATTCCACCGACTTCGCGGAAGCGGTCCGTGACCTGTCCGCGGACGAGACGCTCTTCATTATCTCCTCGAAGACGTTCGGGACCCTGGAGACGCTCACCAACGCGACGTCCGCGCGGGACTGGGTGGTTTCCGCGCTCGGGTCCGAGGACGCCGTGGCGAACCATTTCGTCGCGGTGTCGACGAATGCCGAGAAGGTGGCGGCGTTCGGCATCGACACGGCGAACATGTTCGGCTTCTGGGACTGGGTCGGCGGGCGGTACTCGATGGACTCCGCCATCGGGCTTTCCACGATGATCGCGCTCGGCCCCGACCAGTTCGACGAGCTGCTCGCCGGTTTCCACGACATGGACGAGCACTTCAAGAGCGCGCCGCTGTCGTCGAACCTGCCGGTGCTACTCGGCGTGCTCGCGGTGTGGTACCGGGACTTCTTCGGGTCGCAGACCATCGGCGTGATGCCGTACGAGCAGTACCTCAAGCGGTTCCCCGCCTACCTGCAGCAGCTCACGATGGAGTCCAACGGCAAGCACGTCACGCTGGCGGGCAAGCACGTCGACTACGACACCGGGGCCGTCTACTGGGGTGAGCCGGGCACCAACGGGCAGCACTCGTTCTACCAGCTCATCCACCAGGGCACGGTGCTGATCCCGGTGGACCTGATCGGGTTCGCGCGGACGCTGAACCCGCTCGGCGACCACCACGACTACCTGTCCTCGAACGTGTTCGCGCAGGCGGAGGCGCTCGCCTTCGGCAAGACGCAGGAGCAGGTGCGCGCGGAGGGGACGCCGCAGGCCGTGGTCCCGCACCGGGTCATGGAGGGCAACCGCCCGACGAACACGCTGCTGTGCGACATCCTGACGCCCCGGCTGCTCGGGTCGCTGGTCGCCCTGTACGAGCACTCGGTGTTCGTCCAGGGGATCATCTGGGATATCGACTCGTTCGACCAGTGGGGCGTCGAGCTCGGCAAGCAGCTCGCGCAGCGGATCATCCCGGAGCTGACCGCCGTCGACGAACCGTCGCTGTCGCACGACTCGTCCACGAATGCGCTGATCCGGCGTTACCGGTCGATGAAAACGGGGAGCTGAACTTTCCATGGCAACTGACACACCGATGCAGCTTGGCATGATCGGGCTCGGCCGCATGGGGGCCAACCTGGTCCGGCGGCTGATGCGCGACGGCCACCAGTGCGTGGCCTACGACGTGAACGCGGACGCCGTCAAGGCGCTGGAGGCCGAGGGCGCGACCGGCACGCACACCCTCGCCGACTTCGTCGCCGCCCTGGCCAAGCCGCGCAACATCTGGATCATGGTTCCGGCCGGCATCGTGGACGCCACGCTCGAGCAGCTCGTGCCGCTGCTCGACGCCGACGACGTGATCATCGACGGCGGCAACTCCTACTACCGTGACGACATCACCCGGTCCAAGGCGCTCGCCCCCAAGGGGCTGCACTACCTCGACGTCGGCACCTCCGGCGGCGTGTGGGGCCTGGAGCGCGGGTACTGCCTGATGATCGGCGGCGACGCCCCCGCCGTGCTGCGGCTCGACCCGCTGTTCAAGACGATCGCCCCGGGCGAGGGCAGCGTCGAGGCGACACCCGGCCGCGAGCCCGGGTCGGTCCCGGCCCAGGGGTACCTGCACTGCGGCCCGTCCGGTGCCGGGCACTTCGTCAAGATGGTGCACAACGGCATCGAGTACGGCATGATGGCCGCGATCGCCGAGGGCCTGTCGATCATCAAGGGCGCGGGCATCGGCCTGCGGGGGAACGCCACCCACGACGCGGAGAACACGCCGCTGCGCGACCCCGGGGCGTACCAGTACGACATCAACGTCGGCGACGTCGCCGAGGTGTGGCGGCGCGGGTCCGTGGTGTCGTCCTGGCTGATCGACCTGGCCGCCGCGGCGCTCGCGAAGTCGCCGAACCTCGACAAGTTCGGCGGCCGGGTGTCCGACTCCGGCGAGGGCCGCTGGACGGTGGAGGCCGCGATCGACGAGGGCGTGCCCGCCCCGGTCATCACCGCGTCGCTCTTCCAGCGGTTCGAGTCGCGCGACCTGGGCGTCTTCACCGGCAAGATCCTCTCCGCCCTGCGGTCGGAGTTCGGCGGGCACGCGGAGCAGAAATCATGAGCGTCTCCGGGCACGCGCGGTTCACCGGGCAGAACGCCCCGTCGCCCCGGCACGGGCACTCCAAGCCGGACCCGCACGTCATCGTGCTGTTCGGCGCGACCGGTGACCTGGCCAAGCGGAAGCTGCTGCCCGGGCTCTACCACCTGTACGTGGCCGGGCTGCTGCCCGAGCAGTTCCGCGTCATCGGGTCGGCGCCGCCGGAGTTCGCGCTCAGCGACGAGGACTTCCGCGCGCACGCCGAGCAGGCCTGCACCGACTTCTGCCGGGTCAAGCCCAGTGACCAGCCCGAGTCGTGGAAGGCGTTCGCGGAGAACCTGTCGTTCGGTGCGGCGTCGCCGGAAGACCCGTCGGCGCTGATCTCCGCCGTCGCCGCCGCCGAGGCCGCGATCGCCGGGAAGGCGCGCAAGGAGCACAGGGTCGGACGGCTGTTCCACCTGGCGGTGCCGCCCGCGGCGTTCGCCTCCGTGGTCGGCATGCTCGGCGCGAGCGGCTTGGCGCAGGGGGCGCACTGCATCGTCGAGAAGCCGTTCGGCACCGACCTGAAGTCCTGCCGTGAGCTGAACGACGCGGTGCACCAGGTATTCGACGAGTCTCGGGTGTTCCGGATCGACCACTTCCTCGGCAAGGAGTCGGTCGACAACATCCTGGCGTTCCGCTTCGCCAACGGCCTCTACGAGCCGGTCTGGAACCGGCAGCACATCCGGTACGTGCAGATCGACGTGCCGGAAACGCTGACGATCGAGGGCCGGGCCGCCTTCTACGACGCCACCGGCGCCTACCGGGACATGGTCGTCACCCACCTGTTCCAGGTGCTCGGTTTCCTCGCGATGGAGCCGCCGACCTCGCTGGCGGCCAAGCCGCTGCTCGACGAGAAGTCCAAGGTGTTCGAGGCCCTGCGGCCCATCGACGTGCAGCACGTGGTGCGCGGGCAGTACAACGGGTACCGCGCCACGTCCGGCGTCCCGGCGGACTCCGACACCGAGACGATGGTCGCGCTGCGCGTGGAGATCGACAACTGGCGCTGGCACGGCGTGCCGTTCTACCTGCGCTCGGGCAAGGCGCTGAAGGCCTCGCGGCAGACCGTCACGCTCGGGTTCCAGGAGCCGCCGCTGAAGATGTTCCGGACGCACAAGCGGGACGCGCCCGGCGGCGTGCACAACGAGATCGTGATCGACTTCGACGACCCGGGGTCGATCCACGTCGAGTTCATGGCCAAGATGCCCGGGCCCGAGATGACGCTCGGCTCGATGCAGATGGCCTTCAGGTACGAGGACTCGTTCGCGGCGGCCAACGCGCTGGAGGGCTACGAGCGGCTCATCCTGCTCGCGATGCTCGGCGACCAGGCGCTGTTCACCCGCGCGGACGGCATCGAGCGGGTCTGGGAGATCTCCCAGCCGCTGCTCGACAACCCGCCGCCGGTGCAGCCGTACGAGCCAGGCACGTGGGGCCCGGCCAGCGTGGACAGGCTAATCGCGCCGCACCGCTGGTACCTGCAGTAGGCCCGGCCGCGGCGCGCGGCCGGCGCTTTGCCTCGCCGCCCGCGCGGCCGCCGGGGGCACGGGGGTCCCCCCGGAAGATAGCCGGGGGGACGGAGCCCTCGGGAGGTACTCACCTCCCGAGGGGCAACGGGGGGCGTCCCCCGGGAGATGACTGAGGTTTCCGGCGGCTGCTGCGGGTAACCTCGTGGAGGTTATGGCACGGGTTGCGTTTGTCGTGAACGGCTCGCTGGTACGGGGCAGCGGGCACCTTCTGGCGTGGTGCGGGGAAGCGGCGGCGCGCTTCGGGTGGCACCCGGAGTTCCTGGTGACCGACAAGGCCGAGGAGGGGGTCTGCGCCGCCAGCGGGGCCGCGCTTGACGGGGCCGACCTGGTGGTCGCCGTCGGCGGGGACGGGACCGTGCGCGGGTGCGCCGAGGGGCTGGCGTGGACCGGGGTACCGCTCGGGGTCGTGCCGCACGGAACCGCCAACCTGCTGGCCCGGACGCTGGGCGTCCCCGGGCACGCGCGGGCCGCGCTCGCGGCCGTGCTCGGCCGCGCCGGCACCGACCGGGTCATCGACATCGCCGTCGCCGACGGGGTGCCGTTCACCGCGATGGCGGGGATGGGGCTGGACGCCGCCGTCGTCGCCGGGACCAGGCTCAAGCACCAGTTCGGCTGGCTCGCCTACGCGATGTCCGGCGCGGCGCACCTCGCCGGGCCGGCGTCCAGGTTCACGATCAGGCTGGACGACGGGCCCGCGATCGAGCGCGAGGCGCGATCGGTCGTCGCGGGCAACTCGGGGCTGCTGCCCGGCGGGTTCAGCCTGCTGCCGCAGGCCCGGCTCGACGACGGACTGCTCGACGTGGGGGTGCTGGCGCCGCGCGGACCGCTGGGCTGGCCGCGGCTCGCCGCGCGGGTGCTCACGCACAGTTCCCGGCAGGACCGGATGCTTGAGCGGTTCCAGGCGCGAAAGGTCGAGATCAGCACCACGGCACCGCTTCCCCGCGAGGTAGACGGCGAGGTCGTGAGCACCGGCCGGTCTCTCACGGTTACCGTCTTGCCGAACGCCTTGACAGTGCGCATGCCCGGCCTTTAACGAAATTTTAGAAAAGGCCCGCTTTCCGTAACTCCCTCATGAAGTAACCGGCGTTGCCCGCCGAATAAGGGTGGGGTGCCCGCAAGGCACCTAAAGCGCGGTGGTATACCGATACAGGCGCATAACGCGAAAGCCGGTGATGTGGCCGTGAACGCCAAGGGTGGCGCGGCAGAAAGCCTGATCGGCACGATCGGGCGAGTGACTGTATCCATTCCGGTAAACGGTCCCGGCGAGGTGCTGCTGCCCGTTCGCGGCGGCAGCGAGGCGTTCGCCGCGTGGTCTGACGAGCCAATCCCCCGGCATTCCCGGGTGATTGTCATCGACACGCTATCGGCGCGATCCGTGCTGGTTACCCCAAGCCCGGTCTAGCCAAATCCCTGCTCACCCCAAAACCCCTGAACACTTCAGGGAAAGGGAGATCGTCATGCTGTTCTGGCACGTTCCGGCCCCGAACGAGGCACTGCTGATTTCGGGTTCCAAGCGGCACAAGGACGCGACGCAGTTCCGGATCGTCACCGGGCACGGCAGCTTTGTCATGCCCGTCAAGCAGCGGGCCAGGATACTTTCCCTTGCCCTGCGCGAGGTGGAGATCTCCGAGGAGTGCATCACCAACCAGGGCATCCGGCTGCACGTCCGCGCGGTCGCGGCGTTCAAGGTCGGCGACGACTCCGCGTCGATCGCCAACGCGGCCCGGCGCTTCCTGTCGGAGCAGGACAAGATGGAGATGCTGGTCGGCCGGGTCTTCGCCGGGCACCTGCGGTCGATCATCGGCGGGCTGACCGTCGAGCAGATCATCAGGGAGCGGGACCGGGTCGCCCAGGAGGTCAAGGACGGCAGCCACAGCGAGATGGAAAAGCTCGGCATCATCGTCGACGCCCTGGAGATCCAGGAGATCGAGGACGCGACCGGCTACATCAGCAACCTCTCCGCGCCGCACGCCGCCGCCGCGGCCAGCCAGGCCCGCATCGCCAAGGCGCAGGCCGACATGGAGGCCGCGGAGCGCGAGATGGCGACCTTCGCGATGAAGGCGCAGTACGAGCGCGACCTGTCGATCAAGCAGGCGGACTACCGGGCCGAGTCGGCGGAGGCCAAGGCGCGGGCCGACCAGGCCGGGCCGCTCGCCGAGGCGAAGGCCAAGCGAGAGGTGATCCAGCAGCAGACCGCCCTCGCCCAGCATGAGGCCGAACTCGCCGCGCAGCGCTTGGAGGCGGAGATCCGCCGCCCGGCCGACGCCGAGGCGTACAAGACGCGGACGCTCGCCGAGGCCCGTCGTGACCAGGAGCGGTTCGGCACCGAGGCCGAGGCGTTCCGCAAGCGGAGCCTCGCCGAGGCGGACCGCGACCAGGCCAGGCTCGCGGCCGAGGCCGACGCGTTCCGGCAGAAGACCATGGCCGAGGCGGAGGCCGAGGCGACCAGGGTCCGGGCGGACGCCCAGGCGCACGCCGAGCGCGCCGCGGGCAACGCGAGCGCGGACGCCGAGCGCGCCCGGGGGCAGGCCGAGGCGGACGCCAACGCGGCCTTCGCCGCGTCGCTGCGCGAGGGCAACCAGGAACTGATCGCGGCCACCAAGCTGATCGAGAACCTGCCCGCGATCGTCGAGGCCGCCGCCCGCGGCCTGGCCGGCGCCAACCTGACCGTGCTCAACGGGACGCAGGGGGTCAACGAGGTGGTGGCCGGACTGGTCGGCCAGGGCATGACGATCCTCGACCTGCTGAAGAAGTCCGCGGCCACGGCGCCCGCCGCCCCCGCCGCGGCCCCCGCCGTGGCCGTGGCCAACGGCACCGCCCCGGCCGCGCTGACCAAGAGCGCGTAGCCCCCTCCGCGCTACCGCGGCCGCGTGGTTGCGGCAACGAGCCTGCAGTAGGCGGCCCGTTGCCGCGACCGCCGCCTCCGCCATGACGCAAGCCGGCGGCCAACGAATTGGCGCCGCGGGCCACAGCGACGGCAAGCCATCAGCGCCGTGGCGCACGGCGCCGATAGGCCTGGCGCTATGGGGCACAGCGCCACCCGGCCGTTAGCGCCGTGTGCCACCGCGCCATCCGGCCGTTGGCGTCTGGTCGTCAGTGCGGTGAGCCACGGCGCCCATGGGCCCAGCCGGCGAGGCCGGCGCCGCTTCGCATACCCTGCGCCGTGGCCCGCGTCTTTGCACAGCGCCCAGCCGGATGACGTCCCGTTTGCCGGGCCTGTTCCGTCGGCAGCTGCGCAAGGGCGCGAAGCGGACGTCGGCAGCCATGCGAAGCGGCTCGTCTGGAGCGGGCATGAGGGCAGTGCACCGCAGGCACGGGCCGACGTGGCTATGCGGGCGGGCGGCGGAGCGGCGGACCGTTCGGGAGCGTTGAGGGTTATTCAGCGTCCGCCTGATAGTGGATCGTTAGGAGGCGCGGGGGCCTCGTAACGATCCACTATCACCAGCAGCAGGACTCCTCGCCCGCGCCGACGCCCCGGTCAGCGCGGAGTTGGCGAAGATCGCCGTGAA
>DAHWEX010000038.1 GCA_027326205.1 Actinomycetota bacterium | reverse complement strand
GGTGCTGGCCGGGCTGCTGACCGCGGTCACCACGCTGATGCTCGCGGCCGGGACGGTGGTGACCGGGACCGGCCCGCTGGCCGGCACCGAGATCGACAAGAACGGCCACCTCACCACCGTGCCCCGGTTCCACTTCTCGCTCCAGGACGTCACCCAGTTGCACGCCGACATCGGCTGGTTCATCGGCGCCCTCGCCGTGGCCCTGGTCATCGGCCTGCGCTACGCCGGCGGGTCGCCGCGGACGGTGCGGCTCGGCTGGATCGTGCTGGCCGGCCTGGGCCTGCAGGGGGTGATCGGCTACGTGCAGTACTTCAGCCACCTGCCCGCGGGCCTGGTCTGGGTACACGTCTCCTCGTCGGTCGTGGTGTGGATCCTCGTGCTCCGGCTGTGCCTGTCCACGGGCGTCGGCCTGGGCCCCTCCGCGCGGCCGCCCGCGGACGCCGGCGACCCGGTCGCCGCGCAGCCGCCGGTTAAAAGCACGATCTTATCGTCTTAGCCCCATGACGGACGGAAGGCCAGCCGCCGGAAAGCCGGTGACGGGGACGCGCTCAGCAACGGCCCGTTCGGGATGACGATCAGAAACGGCCGAGGCGCCCGGCATAGAGGCGGGCCGCGTTCTCGCCCATGATCTTCGCGCGCATCGCCGGGGGGACCGCGGCGGGCAGGGCCTTGACCGGGGAGTCGAAGTCCCAGTGCGGGTAGTCGGAGGAGAACATGATCCGGTCGCCGATGCGGGCGAACTCGATCGCCTGAACGAGGTGACGCGGGTTGTCCGGTTCCTCGACTGGCTGGGTGCTCAGCCAGAAGTGCTCGCGGAAGTACTCCGAGGGCAGCTTGCGCAGCCGGGGCGCGTCGTCGCCCGCGACCGCGTAGGCGGCGTCCATCGCCCACTGCAGCGGCCCCGACCAGGTGAGGCACGCCTCGACGAGCGCGACCTGCAGCTGCGGGAACTCGTCGAACACGCCCTCGCAGATCAGGCTCATCGCGAGCCGCTCGACCGGCATGTGCAGCCACAGGTGCTGCTCCAGGTAGTAGGAGGGCGCGCCGCTCCCCCGGTAGCGGTTGCCCGGTTCCCCGCCGACGTGGCACATCGCGACGAAGCCGGCCTCCGCGCAGGCGGCGTAGACGGGCCAGTACTTCCGGTCGCCCCACTCGCTCTGCGTGTCGCCGCGCACCATCACCTGGACGAAGCGCGGGTCGCCGGCGAACCGCTCGATCTCCGCCACGGCGAGGTCGGGCGAGTCGAAGGGCACGTTGAGGCTCCCGCGCAGCCGCGGGTCGCGGGCGAGCCAGTCCTCGGCGAGCCAGTCGTTGACCGCGCGGCACACCGCCGCCTTGTACTGCGCCGGCCCTTCCAGGACGAACGTGAGCGGGATCAGGATCGCGATGTCGGTGCCGTACTCCTCCAGCAGCTGGGTGCGCATCAGGTCGAGGTCGCTGCCCGCCGGGCCGCCGCCGGGCACCGCCGCGTCGATCCGGTAGCCGCCGTTGCGCCAGCGCGGGTAGTCGCGGACGACGCGCGCGCCGCCCCGGCCGGAGGTCTCGTTGGCGTACCTGGTGCGCCACTGCTCGGGCAGGCGCGGCAGGATGTCGCGCGGCAGGAACAGCGGGTGGACGTCGGCGTCGAGCAGCAGCGCCGTCGCGCCGCGCCCGGGTCGCGCCGCGGCCCGCTGAGTGTCGGTCACCGTCATGACATGCCTCGCCCTTTCAAGCTCTTCATCTCTCCCGAACGGTCCGGTGCTCCGCCCCGTCAGCCATCGATCACCACGTAGTCCTGCTCGACCGACACCGGCACGGTCTCGGCGACGTACGGGCCGGGCACGCGGCCGTCGGCCCGCGCCGGGGCGTCCCCGGCGGCGAGGTCGCGCCCCGGCAGGACGCTCACCTCGTAGCGGCGCACCGCCATGTTGCCGCGCCCGGGGCCCATGAACGACTGCCCGGTGGCGAGGTCGTACTCCCAGCCGTGCCACGGGCAGGCGAGCAGCGGCGGCCCGTCGTCCAGGTGCGCGTCGCCGGGGCCGCCGGAGACGGCGCGGGGCGCGAAGTCGCCGAGGCACAGCGGCCCCCACTGGTGCGGGCACCGGTTGCGGAGCGCGTAGAACCGGCCGCCGACGTGAAAGACCCCGACGGACGTGCCGTTCACCTCGACGATCTTCCGGTCGCCGTCCTGGAAATCCGCGACCTTGCCGACGACGACCCTCATAAGGCCATGTAAACCCACGCGCGGCGCGATGGGAAGCGGTGCGCCCGGCCGCGTGCGGCCGCCCTCAACCGGCGGCGGAGAATTTTGTGCCCGGCCGCACTGGCAATCGCCCGGTGATCGGGAACCCTGGAACCATGAGCCCGATCATGCCTGGCGCGATCGACTGCGACGTCCACGTCGAGCCGCCCTCGATGGCCGCGCTGCTGCCGTACATCGACCCGTACTGGCACGAGCTCATCCGCAGCGGTCACCTCGGCGTCGCGCACCGCCTGTACCCGGAGAGCGAGCCCATGTCGGCGCGGCCCGAGGCCCGCGCGGCGGGCAGCTTCCCGCCGCGCGGCTACGCGGAGCTGCGCGCCCAGTTGCTCGACCCCTATCAGCCGCTCGCCGTGATCCTCAGCTGCGTCGCCACGTTCCAGGGCAGCCGCAACCCCTACTTCGAGGCGGCGCTGACCACGGCCGTCAACGACTGGCTGCGGGACGAGTTCCTGGACCGCGACCCGCGGCTGCGCGGCAGCATCGTGGTCCCGGTCTTCCACCCGGAGGCGGCGGCGCGGGAGATCGACCGGCTCGGCGCGGACCGCCGGTTCGCGCAGGTGCTGCTGCCGGTCCGGACCGAGACGCCGTGGGGGAACCTGCGCTACCGGGCGATCCACGAGGCGGCCAGCCGCAACCGGCTGCCGCTCACCCTGCACCCGTGGGGCGGCTGGGGCATGGCGCCGACGGCGACGGGGACCGCGGCGACCTACTACGAGGACTACCTCTACAACTCCCAGATCATCGCGCCGAACCAGGTGCTGTCCCTGATCGCCGAGGGCGTCTTCGACGCCTACCCGGACCTGCGGGTGTGCCTCGCCGAGCTGGGCTTCGCCTGGCTTCCCTCGCTGCTGTGGCGCTTCGACAAGGACTGGAAGGCGCTGTGGCGCGAGACCCCGTGGGTCCGTGACAAGCCGTCCGCCTACGTCCGCGCGCACCTGCGGGCCACGCTGAGCCCGACGCTGATCCCCGGGACCGTGCCCGCGCGGGAACTGACCCAGCTCGCGGACATGCTCGACGCGGGTCACCTGCTGCTGTACTCGAGCGACTACCCGCATGACCACGGCAGCGACGCCCTCGAGAACCTGCTGGCCGTGTTGAGCGACGCCGACCGGGAGGCGGTGCTGCGCGGCAACGCGTCGGAGTTCTTCGGCATCCCGCTCCCCGTGACCCCGTGAGCCCGGGGCCCCCGCGCCCGTGATCCCGGGCACGGGCGCGCCTCGGCGCGGGCGCCAGTTGCTGTTATCAGGAATCGTGCGGCGGGGCCTGGCGCAGCGCCGCCGCCGCCATCCGGGCGACGGTCTCGCTCGGGGCGCCCGCGACCAGGTCGCGCAGCCGGTTCCAGCGGTCGCGGTGGCGCTGGTCGTAGCGGCTCGCGGCGCGCCGGGCGAGCCGGGGCCCGTAACGGTGCCCGGCCCACCAGGAGTCCGGCTTCGCCAGCCGCACGGCGCCCACGATCGCCACGACGCTGACGAAGACGCCGATGACGCCGGTCACCACCTTGCCCTTGAGCACGCAGATCACGCACAGCAGCAGGTTCACGCCGATGACGGCGACCGACGACCACCAGGCCGTCGTCCCGACCCGGCCGGTCACGAAGCTGGTGCCGCCGATCAGCGCCCCGGTGATCGCGAGGACGCAGAAGATCGCGTCGACCGATTTCCGCCCCTGCTCGGCCCAGTAGACGTCCTCCAGGTGCAGCCACAGGGCGAACTCGTCGACGGTCAGGCCGACGCCCACCCCGAAGACCGCGGCGGCCGCGTCCAGCGGCGCCCCCCGGGGGGTCGCCGACACCAGGAAGATCCCGGTGCCGATGATCATCAGGATGCCGAAGACCTGGTGGTGCACGTGGTTGCCCGCGATGCTGACGTTGCCGAGGCCCACGCCGCCGCCGCTGCCCGACCGGATCAGCCTGGTCACCGTCCTGGTGACCAGGAACGTCAGCGCGATCGCCGCGAACATCCACATCATCGGCTTCAGCGACAGGTCGGCCCGGCCGAGCGGGAGCTCCACCCGGGACGGGACCTGCAGCCCGGGGGGCACCACGCCGGAGATGATCCGCCTCAGGGGCGGCAGCTTCACCAGGGGAACGAGCCCGTGCGCCTCACTGGCGGCATCCAGTACCACGGTGCCCTCCCACCCGACGGCCCTATGCGGGATTGTACGCGCGGGGGCACCCGGGGCGAACCGCCAGCGCAGGTGGCGCATAAACTCTGCCGTTGGAGGATTAAGGGGTGACCGCCGCAGCGGAAAGGTCAGGCGTGAGCAAGCACATCGCCGTCGTCGGCGCCGGCCTTGGCGGGCTGCGCTCGGCCGAGCAACTGCGCGCGGCCGGCCATGACGGTCCCGTCACGGTCATCGGGGCCGAGCCGCACCTGCCGTACAGCCGGCCGCCGCTGTCGAAGGAACTGCTCGCGCACGAACTGCTCGGCGGCGGGGGCGGCGCGCCCGAAGCGGCCGGCGCCGCCGACGACCTCGGCGCGCTGCACCAGCGGGTCGCGTTCCGGCGGCGCGCGTCGGTCGCCGGCGTGACCTTCCGCCTCGGCACCGCCGTCACCGGCACCGACCTGACGTCGGGGACCCTGGCCCTGGCCGACGGCGGGACGGCCCGCTTCGACGGCCTCATCGCCGCCACCGGCCTGCGCCCCCGCCGCCTGACCGTGCCGGGCCCCGCCGGCCCCGGCAGCGGCCGGCACGTGCTGCGCACCCTGGACGACATGGCGGCCCTGCGGGCGGGGTTGCGCGCCGCGCTGCGGGACGCCGCCTCCCTTGCGCCTTCCGCCCCCGTGCCTTCTCCCCCCGTGCTCGCTCCCGCGGGGGCCGGCCCCGCCACCGCGAGCGGCGGGCTTCCCCGGCCGCGCGTCGTGGTGGTCGGCGGCGGCTTCGTCGGCTGCGAGGTCGCCTGCACCGCCCGCTGGCTCGGCTGCGACGTGACGGTGGTGGAGCCGGCCGGCCCGCCGATGCTGCGGGTCCTCGGCGCGGAGGTGGCCGCGGCGGTCCAGGCGAGCCACGAGCGGGCCGGCATCGGCTTCGTCATCGGGCGGGCGGTCATCGCCTACGCCGGCCAGGACCGGGTCACCGGCGTGGTCCTGGCGGACGGGACGGATGCCGACGGCTCCGGCTTCTCCGGGGCGCGGATCCCCGCCGGCCAGGCCCTGGCCGGCGCGGTGCTCCCCGCCGACCTGGTCGTCGAGGCGATCGGCTCGGTGCCGAACACCGAGTGGCTCGCCAGCGCCGGCCTCGACCTGACCGACGGCGTGCTGTGCGACAACAGCCTGGCGGCGCACCCGGCCGGCCGCCCCTGGGCGGTGGTGGCCGCGGTCGGCGACGTCGCCCGCTTCCCCAACCCGCTCTTCGACGACGTGCCCCGCCGGGTCGAGCACTGGTCGATGCCGACGGACACCGCCCGCCGCGCCGCCGTCACGGTCACGGCGAGGCTGGCGGGCGACCCGGTGGACACCACCCCGTTCCGGCCGCTCCCCTCGTTCTGGAGCGACCAGGGGGAGCTGCGGATGTGGTCTTTCGGGTCCCCGGGGCTCGCCGACGAGGTCACGGTCGCGGAGGGCGACCTCCGCGAGCCCGCCCGGGGGCTGCTCGCCACCTACCGCCGCGCCGGGCGCCTGGTCGGCAGCGTGGCCGTCAACCTGCCGCCGCTGCGCCACCGCGAGCTGCGCGAGGCGCTGCTCGCCCAGTGAAGGCGCTGAGCGCTCCGGGCAGGGGCTTACGGGACGATGATCGCCTTCAGCCCGGTGCGGCGCTCGGCGGCGGCGAACGCCCGCGCGGCGTCGGTGAGCGGGGTGCGCGCCGACACGAGCGGGTCCAGCGCCACGACCCCGCGCGCCGCCAGGTCGATCGCACGCGGGTAGACCTCGTTCATGCGCCGCACCATCGCGATCGTCAGGCCCTTGCGCCGCGCCAGCGACGCCCGGAACGTGGTGGTGTCCGAGTCCGGGATCCCGCCCAGGACAACCCGCCCGCCCGGCCGCACGGACTCGAACGCGACCCGCACCGCGTCGTCGTTCCCGGCCAGTTCGAAGGCGACGTCCGCCCCGCAGCCCGCGACGTCGTCCCGCGGCGTGACCACCTCGTCCGCGCCCCAGGCGGCGGCCGCCGCGCGCCGGTGCGCCAGCGGTTCCGCCGCGACGATCCGGGAGGCGCCGGCCGCCCGCAGCAACTGGATCAGCAGCAGCCCGATCGGCCCGGCGCCGACCACCGCGACCGAGCCGGCGAACGGCACGTGCCCCAGGTCCAGCGCCCACAGCGCCACGCCGAGCGGCTCGAGCAGCGCGCCGCCCGCGTCGGAGACCCGGTCCGGCAGCGGGTGCAGCAGGTGCGACGGCCACGGCATGAGCTCGCGCATCATCCCGTCGGTCGTCCCGTGCCCGGAGAAGTCCAGGTGGTAGCAGAGGTTCCGGTAGCCGTCACGGCAGGCCCGGCACCGCTCGCACGGTACCGCCGGGTCGATCGCGACCCGTTCCCCGCGCCGGGGTCCGTCCGCGATCTCGCCCGCGCCCTCGTGCCCCGGGACCAGCGGCCGGGTGAGCCTGGCGTCGCCGATGGCGCCTTCGGAGTACCAGTGCAGGTCAGAGCCGCAGATGCCGACCGCGGTCACCCGCACGAGGCTCTGGCCTGCCGCCGCCGCGGGCGGCGGCTCGTCGGCGACCCGCAGGTCCGCCGTCCCGTACAGCCGCGCCGCTCGCACGCTCCCTACGTTATCCCTAACGCCGGCTCAGCCGGGGTTGGGGGCGGCCGCCGCGGTCAGGCTCTCGGCCAGCGCGTCGGCGGCGAGGTCGCCGCGGCCGACCGCCTCGTAGAGGGCGTCCAGGTCGGGGTAGCCGAGGCGGCGGGCCGCGCTGAAGGCGGTGCCGTCGTCTTCCAGGTCGCGCAGGCTCGCCCGCGTCTCGCCGGCCCGGCCGGCCAGGGCCTTGGCCGCGGTCGCGCGGCCGAGGGCGGCCGCCTCTTCGGCCTTGCGGCCGGCGATGGCCGCCTTCAGGTGCGCCCGCGCGTGCCCGCTGCGCGCGGCGGCCAGCCAGGAGTCGGGCGGGTCCGCGTACGGGCCGGTGATCAGGTCGACGACCTGGCCGTGCGCCAGGCGGTTCTCCATCGGCTTGCGCATCCCGTTGACCAGCACGCCGACCGCGCTGCCCGCCGTGGCCGGGGAGACCGCGTAGGCGAAGTCGACCGCCGTCGAGCCGCCGGGCAGCTTCACCGGCTCGCCGTCCGCGGTGAACACCACGATGCCGGTATGGCTCAGGTCGGCGCGGAGTCCGTCGAGGAAGTCGCCGGGCGCCGCGAGCGGCTGCCACGCCAGGAGCCGGTCCAGCCAGTCCAGGTCGGCCTGGCGGGCCAGGTCCGCGCTGACCTTGCCGTCCCTGCCGCCGGCCTCGCGGATCCTGGCCGCCACCCCGTAGGTGGCGACGGCGTCCATCGCCGGCGTCCTGATCAGCACCCCGACGGGCTCGCCGCCGACGAGCACGGCCGTGTGCAGGGAGCGGTACATGTTGTACTTGGGCATGCTGATGTAGTCGCGGAACCGGCCGTCGACGGGGTTCCAGCGGCCGTGCAGCACGCCGAGCGCGACGTAGCAGTCGGCATCGGGCCCGTCGACGACGACCACCACGCGGGACGCGTCGATCGGCCGCAGCACCGCGGCGGCGCCGGGCAGGCTCCGGTGGATGGAGTACAGGTGCCGGGCCCGCGCGTCCGCCTGGGCGCGGACCCCGGCCGCGGCGAGCTCGGCGCTCATGCCGGAAATCAGCTCGCCGAGCGCGGCGCGGCGCCCGTCTTCGGTCTGCCGGACGAGGGCGAGGACCCGCTCGTGCGCCTCGGGGGCGAGGTTGGCGAACGCCAGGTCCTCGATCTCCCGCTGGTAGTCGTAGAGGCCGAGCCGCTGAGCGAACGGCACCAGCAGCTCCATCGAGGCCCGGGCGATCCGCTCGCGCTTCTCCCGCTTGGCGTGGTGGCCGAGCGTGCGCAGGTTGTGCACCCGGTCGGCGAGCTTGATGACCAGGACGCGCAGGTCGATCGAGGCGGCCAGGATCATCTTGCGGAACGTCTCGCCCTCCGCGTGGTCACCCCACTTGGCCCCGTCGAGCTTGGTGACCCCGTCGACGAGGACGGCGACCTCCGCGCCGAACTCCGCCTTGATCTCGCCGATCGTCAGGCCGGTGTCCTCGACCGTGTCGTGCAGCAACGCGGCGACCAGCGTCGTGGTGTCCATCCCGATGTCCGCGAGCAGGATCGCCACGGCAAGCGGGTGGGTGATGTAGGGCGCGCCCGACTTGCGGAACTGCCCGGCGTGCCAGCGGTCGGCGACGGCGTAAGCGCGGCGGAGCGGTCTCGCGTCCGCGGCGGGGAAGATCCTCCGGTGGGCGGCGATCAGCGGCCGCACCGCGTCCCCCGTGCTGCTGCGCCGGGCCATTCCCACCTGTACGCTCCATCGTCGTCGCCGGAGTCAGATGTTTACCGTCTGCGACTGACATTAGCGGCTGGACGCCCGGCGCGCAGTCTCCTTCTGCGACACCAGTGGCAGATCGTGACCAGCGCCGCCCAGCCGGGCGAAACAGCACAGAGAACGCCGTCCGGCTCGCTTTGCTGCCCCGCAGACATGCGGGGCGGAAAAGTGAGCGCGCCCAGGGGGCGGGTAGTTCCGGCGTATGGGACTTTTCGGGCAGCAACAGCATCACCGCCATCACCACCGGGACGCCTACGACGCCGTGTACGGCGGGCGTCAGCCGCATCACCAGGTCACCCATGAGCTACTCGCCGCCGCCGTCGGCTTCGAGGTCATGCGGATGTACGAGCACCACCTGCAGCGCGAGGGCATCCCGGCGCACCACCGGCTCGCGAAGGAACTGCTCGCCGCCTTCGTCGCCGCCGAGATCGACCGGCACTTCGACACCGGCCGCTACCGCCACCTGAGCCGGCACGAGGCCAGGCGCATGGCCCGCGACCAGGCCGAGTGGCTGTGGCGGCAGCGGTACGGCCGCTGACGGCCGGCTAGCCAGCGGGGCTGTCCCCGGCGGCGTCGCGCAGCGCCGCCAGCGAGTCGTTCAGCCGGCACCGTGGGCAACCAGCGCCTCGTCACGGAACCGCAGCACCTGCGCCTCGCCGGCCACGTCGCACACGTGGCCGGTGACCTTGACGCCGCCGGGCGCGCCGCCCAGGGCCAGCGCCGCCGTCTCCGCCACCGCGGCCTCGTGCACGGCGCAGGCCGCAGGCCACGACCGGGCAGCCTTCCGCCGCAAGCTGCTTCCCCAGCGCTGCCGCCCGGAGGGGAGCGTAACTCCGATCCGCCCTGAAGTCCCGCGCCGTGCATACCCGCGGCACGCCTGTGCGGCTCCATCACCGTGTTATTGCCGCTACGCTCACCATCTC
>DAHWEX010000026.1 GCA_027326205.1 Actinomycetota bacterium | reverse complement strand
ACGGCGGGTCCGGTGCCCCGGGAAGCCTGACCGGGTTAGGCGCCGGTCGCGCCGTCCATCTGCTCCCGGAGGATGTCGGCGTGCCCGCCGTGCTGGGCGAGTTCGCGCAGCACGTGGAGATACACCCAGCTCAGCGGGAGGGGGCCGAGTCGGTAGCCGTAGACCTTGTCGTCCAGTCCGAGGGACGACGTCGCGTGGCGTGATGACTCACAGGCCTCGCGGTGGGCCTGCTGGACGGTGGCGATGGTGTCGCTGTCGTGCAGGACGAACGAGTCGCCCGAGGCCTCGGGAATGCCGATCTCGGCCCGGGACCGGCCGGTGACGGCTTCGTCGAACCAGACCTTCTCGAGGAAGGTCGCGTGCTTCACCAGGCCCAGCAAAGTGGTCTGAGAGGGCACCAGTGACCGGCGGGCCTGTTCTTCGGTTAGCCCGTCCAGGCAACGGTTGAGCGCACCGCGGTGCTCGTCGATGAACGCTTCGAACTGGGCGCGCCCTGGCAGGTTGACGACATCCTCGGCGAACGTCACTGGGAGCGGGGGCATGAGTGAAGTATTTCAGGACGGCCCGGCCCACCGTCACGTGGGGACTTCCAGTCCATCTGCACCGGATGACATCGCGGGGCGGCTACCGTTGTCCGGGTGAAGAGGCGTGCGTGGCTCGCGGCCGGCGGCGCGGCGCTGTGCGCCGCGCTCGCGGCGGCGCTGTTCGCCGGCCTCGGCCCGCGGGCCCGCGCCGCCACCGCGCCGGAGTCGGCCCCGGCCCAGGCCCGGCATGTCGTCATCGTCGGCATCTCCGGGCTAACCTGGGCCATGGTGTCGCAGACGGCGACCCCGGAGCTGTGGCGGCTGGCCGCGGAGGGCTCGGTCGGCTCGCTGGTCGATTACGCGCAGCAGCCGCTTGCCTGCCCGGCGGACGGGTGGCTGACGCTGAACTCCGGCGCCAGGGCGCAAGGGCCGCGCCCGTGCACGTCCCTGCCCGCGGTGACCCGGCCAGGCACGGGGACCCAGGCCGGCACGGGCGCAAAGGTCCCCGCTATGTCGCGGATCGCCCGGGCCAACGAGCAGTACCACGAGACGCCGCACTGGGGACTGCTCGGCACGCTCGCGAGCTGCGCGACCGCCGTCGGCCCCGGCGCGGCACTCGCCCTCGCCTCCCCGGCCGGCGCCGTCTCCGCCTACCTGCCCGCCCCGGCGGACCTGTCCCGGCCGGTGCTCGCCCGCTGCCCGCTGACCGTGGTCGACCTGGGCCAGATCCACGTCAACGGCCAGGCAGGCTCCACCGAACGGGCCGCTGCTTCGCGTGCCGACCGCCAGCTGACCGCGATAGCCGCCGCACTCCCTCCCGGCACCCTGCTGCTCGTCTTCGCTCCCGGCGCGGCGGCCGGCCCTGGGCGGGGGGAGACCCCGGCGGGGGCGCCGCACCTGGAGTCGCTCGTGGCGAACGGCCCCGGCTTCGCCGATGGCCTCCTCGACTCAACGGCCACCAGGCGCGCGGGCATCGTGACCCTGACCGACCTGACCCCGACCGTGGCCGCCTGGCTAGGACGCTCCGTGCCCGCAGGAACGGTCGGCGCGCGGATCACCCGGGCAGACCGGGGAAGCCTGGAATCCACGGTGGCCGGCCTGAAAGCGCGCGACACCGCCGAGCAGGTATGGATCTCCACCCACGGCCGGTTCTACCTCGGCTACGGGCTAGCGGACCTGCTGGCGTTCTGCGTCCCGCTGCTGCTCCTGCGCGGTCCGGCGGAAGAGCGCCGCCGTCGCAGGGCCCGGTGCTGGCGCGTCGCGGGCGCCGCCGCTGCCGCCGTCCCACTCGCCTCGTACCTGGCGAACCTGGCCCCCTGGTGGACCTGGGCGCACCCCGCCTGGTGGCTGTACGGGCTCACGGCCGCGTGGACACTCGCGATCACCGCCGCCGCCCTGGCGGGTCCGTGGCGGCGCGCGGTGCCCGGGCCGTTCGGCGTGATCTGCGCGGCCACGCTCCTGGTCCTCGCGGTGGACGTGATCTCGGGCTCGCGACTGCAGCTGGACGCGCCCTTCGGACTGTCCCTCCTGGTCAGCGGCCGCTATTACGGCATTGGCAACAACGCGCTCGGCATCTACTGCGTGAGCGCGCTGACCGCCGCCGCCTGGCTCGCCGCCGTCACCGGGCAGCGCGGTACCGCGAACCACGCGATCGGACGGGCGGCCGGGGGCGGGCTGGCCGTGCTCGGGGTCGTTGGCGGGTTCGCCGTGGTGGCCAGCGGATGGCCGGGGTTCGGGGCGAAGGTGGGCGGGACGATCGCGCTCGTCCCCTGCCTGCTGCTACTCGCGGTACGGCTGGCTGGAGGGCGCGTGGGCCGGCGATGGGCAGTCCCCGTCGCGGTCAGCGGGCTCGCGCTGTTCCTCGCGTTCGCCGTGACCAGTTACTTCCTGCCAAGAGCGGGCGTGTCCGACATGGGGGCGTTCGCCGGCGACCTGCTGCACGGCCGGGGCGGGGACATACTGCAGCGGAAGGTCGATTCCAATGTGGGCTCTCTCACGTTGAACGTTTTCGGCTGGTTGATTCCCCTCGTGGCCCTCGCGACCGGGGCCGCGCTATGGAGACCCGCCGCGCTCCGGCTGCGGATGCTGGCGGGCGGGTTCGCGGCGCTACCCTTGCTGCGGACCCTGGCCTGGCTGTCCTGGCTGGTCTTGGTGATCGGGTGGTTCGCTGATGACTCCGGGGTCCTTGTGCCGGCAGTGGCGCTGCCGTTTGTGATCCCGCTCACGGTTGCCATGGGCGCATCTGTTTCCGTAGCTGCGGCTGGGGCAGGATATTTTGGTACGGCCTTCGCCGGGTCATCCGTCGCAGGCAGCCCCCCGAGGTAGAGGACGCCGGAGTGCAATATCAGCTTTCGCGTGTCGTCATCGGCCCCGTTCTGCACATGCTCGGCCGCCCTCGGGCAACCGGGCTCGAGTTCATCCCGGCGAGCGGTCCCGCGATCCTCGCGTCCAACCACCTGTCGTTCATCGACTCGATGTACTTGCCGCTGGTGATCTCGCGGCCGGTGGTGTTTCCCGCGAAGGCCGAGTACTTCTCGGCGAAGGGGCCGCTCGGCCGGATGTGGGCCGCCTACCTGCGCTCGACCAACCAGCTTGAGATCGACCGGAGCGACGCGAACTCCGCGCAGGCCACCCTTGAAGCGGCCGCCGGGATCCTCAGAAGGGGTGACCTGTTCGGCTTCTACCCGGAGGGCACCAGGTCTCCCGACGGCAGGCTCTACCGGGGCCGGGCCGGACTCGGCTGGCTGGCGCTCAACACGGGCGCCCCGGTCATCCCCGTCGCGATGCTCGGGACGCGGAAGATGCTGCCGCCCGGTGCCCCGGTGCCCCGGCCGACGAAGATCGAGATCAAGATCGGCAAGCCGCTTGAGTTCGGCCACCTGGCCGGCGACCCGCCGGGCAAGGCGCGCCGGGTGATCGCCGACGAGGTGATGCGCGCGATCGCCGACCTGTCCGGCCAGGAGTACGTCCATGAGTACGCGTCCGACGTCAAGGCCCGCCTGAACGGCTAACTACCCCGCCCAGCTCGGTGACGGCTGAGGCGTGCCCGGGTGCGGCGAGTGGTGCCGTGGCCCACGCCGTCAGTAGCCGGGTGGCGCGCGGGCGTCATGCCTGCCGGGGGGGATCGTGCGGCGGGTCCTCGTCGTCGGGGAGGGCGATGAGGGGGCCGGTCGCGGTGGCGGGGTTCCAGACGTACATCGGGCCGGTGGCGGAAACCGGCCAGGGGGACTGTTCGTCGACGACCGGTGCGACCGCGAACTCCTCCGGCGACCGTTCCCATGGGGCAAGCGGCGCGCTGGGCTTGTCGGCTGTGGTCTGCGCCGGAAGCATCACCGGGGGCGCCGCGGGGTCGCGCGGCGGGGAAGCCGGCTGCCAGGGCGGGGTCCCGGCCGGCTCCGGCCGCCGGTGCGGGCCGCTGGGCCGCACGAGCATTCCGCCGGCCGGCGGTGGCGCCTGCGGCATGCTCGGCCAGATGACGACGCGCGCCGGGATGGGGGCCGTGGGCGGGCCCGGCTGCCCTCTGGCATGGCGAGCGTGACCGGGGCTGCGGCCGGTGCGCGTGCGGCGGCGGAACCTGGTCAGCGCTATCGCACCGACCAGGCCCGCGATCAGCACGCCCGCGGCGGTCGAGAGGTCGACGACCAGCGAGCGGACCACGTGGCCGGGGTCGGCCGTGCTGGCCGCCCGGTGGGCGGCCCCGGTGCCGGCGGTCCGCGCCGGTGCCGCGGCGGACGAGGTCGCGGACGGTGCGGCGGAGGTCGCGGGCGCCGGGTGCGCGGCGGCGATGGCCGCGGCGGCGTCGAGCGCCGTC
>DAHWEX010000014.1 GCA_027326205.1 Actinomycetota bacterium | reverse complement strand
GACTCGTAGGCGGCGGGCTGTGGACCGTGGGTGAAGCCGGCGGGGTGGAGGGACACCGACCCGATCCCGATCCCCGAGCCGGAGCGGGCGCGGTACTCGCCGGCGACGTAGAACATCACCTCGTCGGAGTCGACGTTGGAGTGGTAGTACGGCACGGTGAGCGCGCCCGGCGCGTACTCCAGCTTGCGCGGCACGAAGTTGCAGACGACGAAGCCCCCGCCCTCGAGGATCTGGTAGGTCGGCGGCGGCTGCAGCACCGCCCCGGTGACCGGCGAGAAGTCCCGGTAGTTGAACGCGTACGGGTACAACTGGCCGTCCCAGCCGATGACGTCGAAGGGGTGGTGGTCGTAGACCACCACCGACCCGCGGACGTCGGCCGGCGATCCGTGCTTGACGTACACCGGCGTGTCGTCGGCGGCCACGCCGGGCGGCGCCAGCAGCGGCCCCTCGGCCCCGCGGATGACCCGCTCGGTGAGCGGCGCGCTCTCCAGGAACTGGCCGTACCTGGTCAGGTAGCGCCCCGGCGGGGCGACGTGCCCGGTCGCCTCGACGCAGTAGGCGCGCAGCGGGCCGTTGACGGCGACGTCGAGCGGTAGCCAGCGGTGGATGGTGACCCGGGGAATCACCACGTTGTCACCCTGGCCCACCGTGACCGCGCCGAAGACGCTCTCCACGACCGCCGCGCCGCTCTCGATGTAGACGATCTCGTCCCCGAGGCCGTTGCTGTAGAGCGGGGAGGGCGAGTCGGCCACCACGTAGCTGATCCGCACGTCGTCGTTGCCCAGGACGAGCCGCCGGTGGCGCACGGCGTCGTTGCCCTGCTCACTGCCCGCCGGGAACAGGTCCGGCAGCCGGAAGTGGCGCGGCCGCAGCGGGTGGTTGACCGTGGTGGCCAGGTCGCCGATCGGCCAGTCGCGGGCATCGACCAGGTTGGCAGGGACGCCGAGGTGGTACAGCAGGGAACTGGTGCCGGAGAAGCCCTCCTCGCCGATGAACTCCTCAAAGCAGGGCTGGCCGCTCGCGCTGGTGAACTCGACGTGGCGACGGCGGGGAACCTCGCCGACGCGACGGTAGTAGGTCACTGTTCCTCCAGCACGCTCGCCAACTGTCCGATTATCGGACAATTTCATCCGATAATCTGACAATAGTCTGGTCGATCACCAGCGCTGTCAAGCCTCGGGAGCCGAGCGGCGCTCCCGCGCGCCGCCGATCATCCGCACCGCATGGCACAAGGCGGCCGCTAGCGGGCGACGGCAAGTGGACGAACTTCAGGCTTCTCGGGGCTTTCCTCGGCGGTCTCCTGGTACGGGGATAACTCGCGCGAGGCGCTGCGAGACGAGACCATGACCTAAGCAGAGGGTCAGCGGATTAAACGATGAACAGGGCAGCGTGACCGAATAAGCGTCGCGCCCCCTCCCTCGGCCGCACGAGGGAGGGGGCGCGGGTCATTCCGCTTCTGCCGGGAAACGGTCAGGGCGGGGTTAGGGCCGGGTTAGGGCAGGGTTAGGGCAGGGTCCACTGCTGGTTGGCGGTATCGGCGCAGTCCCAGATCTGCAACTGGGTGCCGGAGCCGCCGTAGCCGGTATCGTCGAGGCACTTGTTCGACTGCGGGTTATAGAGCTCCCCGTTGGACTGCGGGATGAAGACCTGCGCGGCGGTGTCGTTACAGTCGTACAGGTCGACCGTTGTCCCGTCGGCGGTTCCGCCGCCGTTGATATCCATGCACTTGCCGAGCGCGTGCAGGGTGCTGCCCGCCTCGACGACGGTCCACTGCTGGGCGTTGGTGCCGTTGCAGGTGTACACCTGGACCGGCGTGAAGTTGGCGGTGTTGGCTCCCCGGACGTCGACGCACAGCCCCTGGTAGCCGGTGATGGGCCCGGTGCCGTTCCCGGTCCCGCCGCCGCCACCGCCGCCACCGCCGCCGCCGCTGCTGCCACTGGTCGAGTACGCGGCGACGTAGGCCACGCTCATCGTGCCGCCGGACGCCGTCGAACTGGTCGGCGACGTGCAGCCGCAGACGCCGTTGGGGTAGCCCCCGCCCATCGCCAGGTCCAGGATGATCGACAGGTTGTGGTCGAACGCCGCCTGCCAGGTCGCGGTGCCCACTTGCGACTCGTTCACGCTGTAGTACTGGTTCCCGTCCAGGTAGAACGTGATCGACTCGGCGGACGTGTTGGTCCGGTTCAAGATCATCGAGTAGGTGTGGTAGCCGCTCTGACAGCCGCCGCACGCCGTGAGGCCGCTGCCGATGCCGTTGGGCTCGTTGCACGGGCCGCCGGGATCGGTGCCGCAGTGGACGGTTCCCGACACCTCGGACAGCGCGTTGACGTCCTCCATGATGTCGATCTCGCCGTTCTCCGGCCACTGGCCCGGACCGAGCATCCAGAACGCCGGCCAGTAGCCGAGCCCGCCGGCCGGCTGCTGGATCGAGGCGGTGACCTCCAGTTCGCCGCCCGCGGGCGCGCCCACGTTGGCGCTGGTGGTCTGGACGCGGCCGGAGGTCCACGAACTGCCGCTGCCGAGCGCGGTGATGTCGAGGTTGCCGTTGCCGTCGAGGTGCACGTTGCTGGTCGAGTTCGTCATCGTCTCGATCTCGCCGGTGCCGAAGCTGGAACCGGGCCCGGTGTCGTACATCCACTGGGAGTCGATGCCGGATCCGGCCGCGCCGTTGAAGTCGTCGCTGAAGACGGTGGACCAGCCCGAGGGGGCGCCCGGGACCGCGGCCGGCGCCGCCGCGGCGGTCACCGCCGCGGTGCTCGCCAGGGCGGCGAGTGACGACGTGGCCGGCACGGCCAGCGCCGCGACCACGATCACCGGCGCGGTGACCGCCAGCGCCAGCCTGCCGCCGGGACGCCACCTGGTAGCGCGTTTACCGATACGCATGACGCGTCGCGAAATTCCGGGCATACGCATCCCGGTCTCCTTACCCCGCTCCTGAGTGCGGTAAATAGAAGATTTCTATTTACCGAGAGAACAAGGTTAAAATATCAGCGCACCCGGGCCAGTCACATTAAGAGAAGCATAAGTAAGTACTAAACCATTCTTATTCCATAACCAGAATGACATTCGCGCGGTTGCGCTGGCGGGCCGGCCAGGCGCGGACGGTACACCGAGGACGGACGGCGCCTCCAGGGCGGATCCTCTGGAACTGCTCGCGCGCCTGCGACCGGTGACCGCGGCCCGGTACGCGGGAGAAGAGACGGTGCTCGGTACCCGCTGCCGCAAGATCGCCGTCACCGCCGGCGTCGCCTCGGACGCGCTCACGGTCTGGGTGGACGACGAGCACATCCGGCAAATCCGGGCCGTGACCGTGGCGAGGGCGAAACGGAGCGCGTGACCGTAACGGCGACGAGCACGGTCACCGCTCAACTGTGGGACTTCGGTGTTCCCGTCGAGTCGCTGGACTGGCGGCGCCCTTCCGCCCTCTGAAGCAAAAAAAAAAGGCCAATTCAGGAGGTCACTTACAGGGACTGAAGCGCCAAGGTAAGCCGGCGCGGCCAAAGGGAATCAGGCGGCCACGCGCCGCGTCCCCGTTTACGGTGGATCGTTGCGCGCGCCGGAGCACTCCCAGTGATCCGCCGTCTTGCCCAAAGGGAGCGCCCGGACCCTGGCCATTCAAACTCTGTAGCGCTGTGGCCCACGGCGCCAGTAGCGGCATGGCGCCGTGGCACGCAACGCCGCTAGGTCCGTCGCTGTGGCACGCAACGCCAAGTGCCCTTTAGTGCCGAGGGCCACAGCACCAACCCGGTAGCGCCGCTTGTCTCGCTCCGAATAAGCCTCAAAGATATTGGAAATTAAGTGCGCTATGCGAGCACCTAATTTCCGCGCTACCACAAAATTCCGGGATCATGCCGTCGTCCGCATGCCTTATTTCTCGATATGTCTGACATATTGAAGGTTATTCAGGAGGAGTCCGGCATAACGCTTATCGGTACTTTCCATGATCGCGAAGACTTTGCTTTTCACGTAAGATTCGCATCATATAAGTGTATTAGGTCTTCGTAAGAAATTGACCCTTCGCGACCATGAGCTGAGACGATGTCCGGAAAACCGGAAAATCCAGGTAATTAATCGGACCGTCCAGGCGGCGACCTGCCCCGGCCGGCCGGGCGCCGCGCGGCCAACGGAGAGACACCTTGCGTTCCTCGCCTGAATAAGCCTCATTCGCGCAGTGCGGCCCGCGGCACTTATTAGGTTGGCAACCGCGGCGTAGCTATTCACCAAGGGTGCCGACATGTTAATCGAATCTTTAACCGGCCAACGCCACGACAATGAGGGTTATTCAGCGTCCGCCTGATAGTGGATCGTTAGGAGGCGCGGGGGCCTCGTAACGATC
>DAHWEX010000811.1 GCA_027326205.1 Actinomycetota bacterium | reverse complement strand
AAGTGGTACTCCTCCGCCGAACTGCACAAGCTGTGGAACGCGGCGAAGAAGGCCGACCCGGACCTGGGCTGGTGGGCGGAGAACTCCAAGTGCTGCTACCAGGAGGCGTTCCGGAACCTGGACCGGGCGCTGCGCGACTTCGTCAAGTCGAAGAAGGGCCTGCGGAAAGGAAGGAAGCTCGGGTTCCCGCGGCGCAAGAAGAAAGGCAGGGCGAGGGACTCCTTCCGCCTCTACGGGACGCTCCGCTGCGCCGGGGGCACGGTCACCCTGCCCCGCCTGGGCACTATGCGGACGCACGAGGACACCGGCAAACTCGCCGCCAAGATCGCCGACGGCACGGCCCGGATTACCTCGGCCACGGTCAGCCGGACCGCGCAGCGCTGGTTCGTCTCCTTCACCGTCGAAGAACAACAAGACACCCCGCAGCGCCACGCCCGCCCCGGCACCGCCATCGGGATCGACCTCGGGGTCAAGACCATGCTCACCGGCATCGACGACCAGGGTGCCGTGGTCACCGTGCCGGGGCCCAAGCCGCTGCGGGCGGCGCTGCGCCGACTGCGGCGCGCGTCCCGCTCCTGCTCCCGCAAGCAGCCGGGCTCGGCCCGGCGGCGCCGGGCCGCCGCCCGACTGGGACGCATGCACTCCCGGGTCGCCGCCGTCCGTGCCGACGCCCTGCACAAGGCCACCACCCGGCTCGCGGCCCGCTACGCGACCATCGTGGTGGAGGACCTGAATGTCACCGGGATGGTCAGCAACAAGAAACTGGCCCGGGCGGTGTGCGACCAGGGCTTCGGGACCGCCCGGCGGATGCTGGCTTATAAGACGCGCTGGCGCGGCGGCACCCTGGTGGTCGCGGACCGGTGGTATCCCAGCAGCAAGACGTGCAGTAACTGCGGGTCGGTGAAAGCCAAGCTGACCCTGGCCGACCGGGTGTTCGCCTGCGAGGTTTGCGGGCACGGTGAGGACCGGGACGTGAACGCGGCCCGGAACCTGCTTTCCCTCGCCGCCAGTGGGGCGGAGAGGCTAAACGCGCGCGGAGCGGCGGTAAGACCCGGCCCGGCCCGGCCCGCCGTGCTGAAACGCGAACCCGGCACCCGCCCAGCACGGCGGGGCAAGACCGGGACCGCCGCCCCGCAAGGGACAGCTGCGGCATGAGCACGCTAAAGAGCGCTCACCCGCAACGGAAAGTACTCAAGCGTGCGGTGCGGGTTGCCGCCAGCTGGGCAAACTGGCAGGGACCAGGGGAAGCACTGGTCGTTAGGGAAGCGACTTGGTGACGGCTCTTCGCCGGTTACTAGGCGGGGGCGGCGCCCAGGTAGCGCAGGACGGCCAGGACGCGGCGGTTGCCGGCGTCGCCCTGGTGCAGGTTCAGCTTCGTGAAGATCGAGTTGATGTGCTTGGAGACCGCGCTCTCGGTGATGACGAGGGCGGCGGCGATCTCCGGGTTGGCCCGGCCCTCGGCCATCAGCGCGAGGACGTCGCGCTCCCGCTGGGTCAGGGCGGCCAGCGGGTCCGCGCCGCGGCGGAGCAGGAGCTGGGCCACCACCTCGGGGTCAAGGGCGGTACCGCCGCTGGCGACCCGGCGCAGCGCCTCGAGGAACTCGGTCACGTCGGCGACCCGGTCCTTCAGCAGGTAGCCGACGCTGCTCGTGTTCGCGGACAGCAGGTCGGCGGCGTAGCGCTCCTCCACGTACTGCGACAGCACGAGGATCGCGATGCCCGGCCAGCGGGCCCTGATCGTCAGCGCGGCGCGGATGCCCTCGTCGGTGTGGGTCGGCGGCATCCGCACGTCGGCGAGCACCAGCGCGGGCTGCTCGCGCTCGACGGCGGCGACGAGGGCGTCCCCGTCGCCGGCCGTCGCCGCGATCTCGAACCCGGAGCTCTCCAGGAGCTTCACCAGGCCGGCGAGCAGCAGCACCGAGTCTTCGCCGATAACCACCCGGAGCCGCTGCCCGCCTGTCATGAGCGTCACCCTATCTCGCGGTTTACTCGGCCCGCAGGGCCGTCGCCGGGCGGGTGCGGGCGGCCCAGGTCGCCGGGAGCAGCGCGCCCAGGACCGCGATCGCCAGCGCCGCCAGGGAAAGCAACGCCAGCCAGGGCACCGGGAACACGTTGGTGAAGCTGGCCGGGATGCCCGTGTGCGCGGTGGCGGCCATCGCGCGCAGGGTCGCGGTGTTGAGCGCGACGGCGGCGGGTGCCGCGATCGCCCCCGCGATCACCGCGGGCCCGACGACCCAGCAGATCACCATGACCACGACCTGGCCGGGACGCATGCCGAGCGACTTGAAGATCCCGAGGTCGTGCACCCGGTCCCTGGTCGTCATCAGCACCGTGTTCAGCACGCCGAGCCCGGCCGCGACCGCGACCATCAGCGACAGCAGGCCGATCAGGGCCATGGCGACCGTGTAGAACTTGCCGCCGCTGTCCGGCGTCCCGGCGAGAAACACGCCGTCCGGGCCGCCGAGCCTGGCGTTCACCGCCTGGGTGTAGGCCGCGGCGCTGGCGCCCGGCTTGAGCCCGATGTTCCACTGCCGGAAGTTCTCCGGGGTCGCGGTCGCGGCGAAGGTCTGCGCGGAGGTGTACAGGTGGGGGTCGGCCGACGGGGCGAAGACCTCCCCGACGATGCGGACGGTGACTGGTACGGCCCCGGACCGGAAGCCGCCCTGGTAAACGGTCACGGTGTCGCCGACGGCCAGCCCGCTGTCGGTGAGGAAGGACGTGTTGACGTCGGCCTCGCCGGGCGCGGCGTACCAGCGGCCGGAGATGAGCGCGAAGCCCATCCAGGCGCTCGGCCCGTTGAACACGTTCGCCTGGACCCCGCGGGAGATGCCGACCACCGCCACCGCGTTCCCGTACTGGGCGTTGACGTGCGCGGCCCCGGGCACGGCGTGCACCGCGGCGGCCGCGGCGGCGAGCTGGGCGGTGGTCGGCGCCTGGTTCGGCCCGGCACCCGGGTTGTTCTCGAAGACCTGCGCCTGCACCGTGGCCGAGTGGGTCTGCGCGGCCTGGGCGTTGGCCAGCGAGGAGTGCAGCCCGATCGCGAAGATCACCGCGGTGGCGCCGAACGCGATCGCGGCGAGGGTCACCAGCGCGCGGGCGGGCCGGGCGAACGGCGCGGCGAGGCCGAGGCCGACCGGGCGCGGCAGGTTGAGCCGGGCGGCGAGCCGGTGGACGGCGTAGCCGCGACCCGCGGCCGGCGCGCGCCCGGAGGCGATCGCCGCGATGGCGGACAGCCGGCCCGCGCGCAGCGCCGGGCCGAGCGCGGCGAGCAGCGTGATCGCGAGCATCCCGGCCGGGGCCAGGACCAGCGCCCACAGCGGCGCGTGCTGGCTGCCCACGCCGTAGGCGCTGGCCGAGTCGTGCAGCACGGGGATCGTGAGCGCGTAGCCGCCGGCCACGCCGGTCACGCAGCCGGCCAGGGCCGGCCAGCCGATCCGGCTCAGGTAGACCGCCACCACCTGGGCCGGGGTGAGGCCGAGCGACTTCAGCACGCCGATCCGCTGGTACTGCGCGATGACCGCGCCGCTGATCACGTTGCCGACGATCAGCACGGCCATCACCAGGCCGATGAGCGCGAACGCGATCACGAACGGCTCCATGATGGCGGCGTTGCCGCCCTCGGACTGCTGGGAGGTGAGCCAGGATCCCCAGTCGAGGACCGTGCCCGAGGGCAGCGTCTTGGTCACCGCCGC
>DAHWEX010000800.1 GCA_027326205.1 Actinomycetota bacterium | reverse complement strand
GCCACCCGCTGCACCAGCTCGGTGTCCACCTTCGCCTCCTGGGATCCCGCGCGAGGGGCATCTGGCATCCTCCGCTGCTACGCGCCGATCCTCCCGCGTCCGTTGGCCTGGCGAGCCCGAAACTGTCATTAATCGCGTGTCGTTCATCACTCGTCTTTCTGAGTTAGGCCGCATGGGTCTCGCTGGTCAGCGAGCTGGCGGTGGATTTCCAGGCTCTGCCGTCACCTGGGCTGATGGCGTTTATTCTCGCTTCGGTGAGCGCGTCGCGGAGCGCGGCGCGCATGTCGGCGGCCGCGGGCGTGGCCTTGGCCGTGTACCACGGGCTGCGCTGCCGCCGCCGTTCGAGGCCGGCGGCCGGGTCGCAGGAGATCGCGTACCAGCAGGTCATGAGGGACTGGACGAGGAACGCGAAGGGGACGGCGCGCTCGACGGCCCTGGCGGTGCGGTTGCAGGCGCCGCCGGCGCCGGTGACCTGCTTGCCAGCCGCGTTGGACGGCTCGATGGGCCACCGCCAGGAGTACCGCTCGATCGCCTCTTGCGGGGAAATGCCTGTGTCGAGGGTGAAGATTCCCAGGTCATACGGCTTCTTCGAGTCCGGTTCGCGCATCAGGACGAGCTGGCCGGGGGCGTCCTTGAAAGACCCGTGCCACAAGCAGGGCCAGGCGGCGGCCTGCGCTTTCTGCTCCTTGCCGTAGACCCGCACGGTCACGTCCTGCCAGTCCGCCGCGGCGGCGGCGTCCTTGCGGGTACCGATCCGGTCTCCCTGTTTCCGGGGCCGGCCGCGGCGCCCGGTGGGCGGCGGCTTCGGCCCGCAGGTGACCGCGCTGGCCGGCAGCCGGGTGGTCCACGTGAAGTCCCTGCAGGCCAGCGGCTCCCCATGGAAGGCGGCGTCCCCGGTCCCGTGCACCCGCCGTTCCGGGAACGCATCCGCAAGGAGCCTCATCATCTGCGCGGCGAGCCGGACCTGGGAGGCGGTGCCCTTGCCGCGCCACAGCCGGAACAGCACCGGCAGGGCCACCGGCGACGGGCAGCACGGCAGCTTCACGACCAGGGCCGCGATGACCCAGGTGTTCCCGAACGCGATCTTCTTCCCGCCCTGCGCGCTGCCGTCATAGGCCCATCGCGCCTCCGCCACGTGCCGGCCCCACCTGCGGAAGAAGGTGCCGTCCACCGCCACGACCAGCGGTCCGCCGTCGCTGAGCAGGCATTTCACGATCAGCCGGGCGACCGCCAGGCCGAGCGCGCCTGCGTCCCACTTCGCTGACGCGAAGAACCAGCATGCCCGCCGCCACTGCCGGCCGATCCCCGCCGCGGCCGCCATCCCCGTCACCGTGCCCCGGTCGGCCAGGATCAGCCCGCACGCCAAAGCCGCAAACAGGCGAAACGTCGAGCGGCGCGCGAACGCCGGCGCGAGCTCTTCCAGCAGCTCACGCCATTCCGGCGGCATGGGTAGGCTCTCAGGCGGCAGCATCGGCGGACACTCCCGGTAATCGGTGACGTGATAGGCACCGCCGATGCTGCCCTATCACCCGCCCGTCGGCAGCCCGTTCTCATCACACGCGCCGCACCGTCACACGCGCCAGCCCGTAAAGCCTCAGGTCATGGGGAAACTCGGAAAGATGAGCCTTCTGGCTGCTGCGCGTACCAAAACCAAGCACGGTGGCGGCGCCAGTACTCCTTCCGGGTGCCTCCATTGGCCACAGAACAGTGCACGGGCTTTGCTCTCTTACTATTGCCCGACCCGGCCGTCGATGCATTCGCGCAGTAGGTCGGCGTGTCCGCAGTGGCGGGCGTACTCCTCGATCCGGTGAACCCATATCTCCCGGACGGCGATGCCGTTGCGGCCTACTCGCGTGCCCAGGTCCGGGTACCCGCTCAGCACCGCATCGGTTGCCGCCTGCTCGCGGGCAAGGTCAGCGAACGCATTGTCGGCTAGCGCCTGGTCCGCGACCGCTCCCTCGAAGGCGGCGTCGCCCGGCCCGTACAGCTCCAACGCCGGGTCTCCCGCCCCGGTCCAGTTGCACCAGTCCCGTTCCGCCCAGGCAAGATGGCGGACCAGGCCCAGCAGGGACATGGTCGACGGTGGCACTGACCGGCGCGCCAGCTGCCCCGGATCCAGCCCCTCGCACTTCATCAGTAGGGTCAGCCGGTAGTTCCTGAGGTAGTCCTGCAGCGTTGCCAGCTCGCCGTCCGGGCTGACCCCCTCACTGTTGCGGGGATCCTCACCGGGGTCCGCCCACATGTCGGGATAGACGCTGGCCTTAGTCCACCGCTCGGGCACGTCGCTCACCGCGTTCACGGTGCCAGGCGGCGGCCGGGCGCGCAACCGACTATTGAGGCGGGCCAGCCGACGGCCGGGCGCACGCTCAGGCACCCGAAGACCTCACGTCCGCTCTGTCTGAACACGAGGCCAATGGGCAGAACCTTAGACCCTGGTGGCTTATTCGCTGGTTATGCGGCGAGGCTGAGTTCGAGTCGGGCGAGGTGGCTGGTCCGGCTGCGGTCGAGGGGGTTTCCGTTCCAGTAGGCGTTGAGGCGGAGGAGGTTGAGGGCGACGGCCATGAAGGCGTGGTCGAGGCGGGTTTTCGCGAGTCCTCGGTAGCGGGCGCGGCGGGCTCCGTGGCTGGCGGCCTGGTGCATGGTGCCCTCGACGCCGGAGCGGCGGGCGTAGTCAGCCTGGAATGACCTGGTGTTTTCTGCGGTGCGGAGCGCAGCCTGGGCTTCGGCGAGGTCGCGGGGCTGGATGGTGAGCGTGCGCCGTTTCGCCCTGGTGCACAGTTCCCGGGCGGGGCAGGGTCCGCAGTCTGCCTGAGAGAAGACGGCCACGATCGCGTCCCTGCCGTACTGGGTGCACGGTGACCAGGAGGTGGAGGTCTTTCCCTGCGGGCAGGTAACCTGGCGGGCGTCGTAGTCGATGGTGAAGTCGGCGCGGGCGTAGCCGTTCCCGGCGCGGGCCTGGGCGGAGGTGTCGGACAGCAGCGGCCCGATGAGGGCGATGCCGTGGCGCCGGGCCTCTTTCACGACGATCGCGGCGGACAGGTAGCCCGAGTCGGCGTAGTGCCGTCCCGGGGCCAGGCCCTTCTCTGCGAGGGCGTCGTCGATGACGCCGGTCATCGCGTTGTCGGTGACCGTGGCATCGGTCGTCTCCACGTGCGTGACGAGGTTCGGGAATGCGGCCGCGGCGCAGTCCCTCCCGTGACCTGCCAGGCCGGCGGGGCCGTCGCCGGGACAGCGGCAGGGCGGGGCGTCGTCGCAGGTCTCGGTGACGTGGAGCTTGTACCCGAGCCAGAACTCGTCCCGCTTGGCGCCCCACCGGGCGTCCGTGTCGTACGGGGAGGCGATCCGGAGTCTGCCGGGCGGGAGACCGTCGCCCTCAGGCTGCTTCTCCCGCCGCTTGACCACCTCCCGCCCGTCTGCGCGGGTGACCCGGGTGTAGTTCTGGACCAGGACCCGGCGCAGCGCGTCCACGGCGGGCAGTTCCGCCAGCCAGGCGGGGGATGCCTTGTCGTAGACGGCTTCCAGCAGCGCGTACCCGTCTTTCGCGTAGGTGACGGCGAGTTCGTCCTGCTTGCTCTTCGACGCCGGGGGATGCCAGTCCGTGACCGGGGTGCCGTACCGCCGCGACCACTCGCTGACGTGCAGGACATCCGCCACCCAGCCCGGATGCGCGGACGTCAGCGCCTCGAGCGCGGCCCGGACGCTCTCCCCGGCCAGTTCCAGCCGGTTCAGCGCCGCGACCGCCGCGGCCACGTGCGTGGAATCGGTCCGCTGCTTCCCGCCCGCTTTCAGCAGGCCCTCCGCGGACAGCCGTTCCAGGAGCGCATCCAGCGGCACCTGCTCCCGTTCCCCGGCCGCGACCTTCTCCCGGAACTCCGGCAGGACGCTGTGGTCGAACCCGGGGTCGTCAAGGGCCAGGCCGAGCAGGTACTTCCAGTCCAGCCGGGTCCGGACCTGCTCAGCGGCCATCCGGTCGGTCAGGTTCTCGATCCGCTGCAGCACCGTGACCAGCGCCAGCCGCGACGGAGACCAGCCCGGACGCCCCCGGATCCCGAACACGGCCGCGAAATCCTCGTCATGCAGCCACTCGCCCAGCCGGTCCCGCACGGTCACCGCCAGCGGCGGCTCCGTCTTCCGGGACCCGTACATTCCCCGGATCGCCGCCGCGGCCACCGGGTCCGGATCCGGCCACGGGACAGGCTGCATCGACATGACAGGCCCATTCTGCAGCCGGGACGGGGGGAACAGCAACGGCCGCAGCAGCATCATGGCTACCATCACGCCCCAGATCGAGCACCCCGCCCGGCGCGTCACGAATAAACCACCAGGGTCGCTGCTAATCGCAAAACGTGATGCGGCACGCGCAATCTGCTTATGGAGGGACACGCCCATGAGGGCCAGCGCGTTCGACCCGCCGGAAATCCCGCCTGCTTTCTGGCAGCGCACCGATGTCCGAAGCACGCTCAGCAAAAGGGACATGGGCGCGCTGTTCGAACTCCTGAAACAGCAGCTACAGCTGAGCCAGATACGCATCGGCACGGCCGTAGGCCTCAGCCAGGGCCGCGTCGGCGAGGTCATGCGTGGCGAACGCGGCATAGCCGGGCTGCACGTCTTCGAGCGAATCGCCGACGGACTCGGCATGCCGGACGACGCCCGCCTGCTCCTGGGCGTGACGCCGCGCAAGAACCCCAGGACCACCCCGACGACCGTGGGCACCTACGTTCCTGCCGCCCAGGATTCGGATCTGCTCCAGCGGATCACCGCTGCCAAGGGCATCGATGCCACCGTCATCCGCGTGCTCCAGGGCGAGACCGACGCCATCCGCCTGCTCGACCGCCGCATGGGCGCCCCGTCCGTCGCGGCCAAACTCGAAGCCCACATCACCCACCTGGAAGCCAGCCTGTCTTACTCCCTACGCCCGGGGAACCGGCAGCAGCTCGCCGCGGTCCTCGCCGACGCTTCGGCCCTAGCCGGATGGCAGGCGATCGACATGGGCCGCCTCCCCAGGGCATGGACGCACTTCGAGCGCGCCACCAGAACAGCCCGCGAAGCCGCCGACAACTGCCTGCTCGCCTTCTCAGCAGGAGAACAGGCATACGTTCTGCTCGACCTGAAACAGCCGACCGAAGCCCTTTCAATGGTTCAGGCCGCCTACGAGGAAACCCGCGCGGCAGTCCCCCACCAGATACGCGGCTGGCTCCTGGCCGCCCAAGCCGAAATGGCCGCCGCCGCCGGACAGGAAACCGAATGCCGCCGCGCCCTCGACCTGGCCGCCCGCGAAGTCGCCCACGGCCCGAGCGGTGACGACCTCCCGTATCTCGCCCTCAACGAAACGCACCTTGCGCGATGGCGCGGAAACTGTCTTGTCACGTTCGGCGACCCCGAGGTTGCCGACGAACTCGGAGTCGTACTCGACGCGATGGACGGTAGCTTCACCCGCGCCGAGGCCGGACTACGGTGCGACATGGCCGCCGCTCTCTACGTCCGCGGCGAACGAGAAGAAGCACGCCTCCACCTGGCCCGAGCCGGAGAACTAGCCCAGCTCACCGGCTCAGCCCGCCAGCGCCGCCGCATCCGCGACCTCACCACCCGCATCGGCAAGGCCGCCTAACTACTGGTTCAGCGTGAGCAGTCGCATCAGCGCCACCAGCGTCCCCGAGTTCCAGACATCCCCGGACGCGATCAGCTCCGACACTGAAGACAGCGGCACCCACTCCATCCGCTCAACCTCGTTGGCCTCAGTCGCGTCGCCGATCTTCTCCGGATCACGTCCCACGAACACGAAATGCTCGG
>DAHWEX010000797.1 GCA_027326205.1 Actinomycetota bacterium | reverse complement strand
CGCCGCCGTGCTGTATCAATCGTTTCGGCCGCGACCAGCGGCGGCGCACTGGCCGCGGTATGCGGTCTGGCCGGAGCACGGTATCCCACGCACGGTACTGATCGACGTCGAGCAGTTCCAGGGGCCAGGTCTGGCCACCCCGCCGGTCGTGCCGGAGACCATCGTGGTCGATCACGGCAAGATCTACGTCTCGGAGCACCTGACCAGCGTCTGCGCCCGGATGGGCATCTCGATCCAGCCGGCGAGGCTGCGCACGGGTCGCGATAAAGGGCCGGTCGAGCGCTTCTTCCGGACCCTGCGCGAAGACCTGCTGCAGGCGCTGCCCGGGTACAAGGGACCCGACATCTTCTCGCGCGGGGTGAAGCCAGAAGATGACGCGTTCTTCTTCCTCGACGAGCTCGAGGCGATCATCCGCGAGTGGGTCGCTACGGTGTTTACCGACCGTACTTCTGAGTGTCCTTGTCGTTCTCCTGAGCCGAGCTGCCGGGCGTCCTAGACTCCTTTACCGACCTGGTCCGGGGCGTCGTCCATGTGAGGGGTCGGCACCAGGAGGACGGATGACACGGCGGGTAGTAGTCGGGGACCTGCGAGTCCAGCGGCTCGACCGGAGGAACGGGCTGCGGTCGTGGACGATCGTGTGGCCCGAGGGAACGGTTCACGAGGAGGCCGATCGTTTCCTGCGCGTCCACGACGGGTCCGGGACGCAGAAGACCTACGCGTACTACCTGGTCGACCACCTGCGGTGGCTCGACCGCGAGTGCCTGCCGTTCGAGGGCGTCCGGCTGCGGGACCTTGAGCGTTACATGGGCGTCGTCGGCGCCGACGTGCGCATGCCGCTGGGCGAGCCGTGGCGGGAGGGCAAGCGTCCTTACGGGCGGGCGGCTCTGTCGACGGCGGCGGCCTGCCTGAAGGGCTTTTACCTGCACCAGTCGTCCCTCGGGGTCAACACCGAGCTGGGCGAGAAGCTCGACCGGACGAGGCTGCCGACCCGGGCGGACCGGCGGCGGGCGCTGCTGGGGCACGTGAAGACGGAGATGCCGGCGAACCCGCTGGCGCCGAAGGGCCGCTACCGCCGCCACCCGAAGATGCTCCCGGACGGCGCACGGGAGTCGATGACGGAGGCGGTGAACTCGGCGAGGGACCGGCTGATCGTGTCCTGGCTGGCCGACGGCGGCCTGCGGATCGGGGAGCTTTGCGGCCTGCACCTGGTGGACCTGCACCTGCGGCAGGACGCGGCCTGCGGGGAGTGCCGGCACCCGCACCTGCACGTCTGCCACCGGCCGGGGAACCCGAACGGGGCCGAGGCCAAGACCAAGCACCCCTGGAAAACCGAAGGCGGCACGGTCGTCGGCGGGCTGGTCAAGCGGGTCAGCCCCGCGATGGTGCACGCCTACTTCGAGTACATGACGAGCGAGTACCCGCGGGGAGCCGGGCACGGGATGCTGCTGGTCCAGCTGCGCGGCCCCGCCGCCGGGCAGCCGCTGGCGCCCGTCGGCGCGCGCCGGATGCTCGCCCGCGCGGGGAACCGCGCCGGCCTCGGGGCCGTGAAACCGCATTCTTTCCGGCATTCCTTCACCTCGGCGGTCCTCGACGCCTCCGGAGGCAACCTCATGATCGCCCGGGACGCCGGCGGGTGGGCGTCGGCCGCGATGGTCGACGAGGTCTACGGCCACGTCGATGTCCACGCCCCGGCGTTCGACGCTGCCCTGCGCGCGGCCTGGGGCGAGGGCCGGTGACGCTCGCGCTGCTGCCGCAGCCGGACGCCCGCGAGGGCCGGGACCGGCTGGAGATCCTGACCGCGCTGATCAGCGCGCCGTCGTTCGACCCGCTGTTCCGCGGCGACGTCATCAAGATCCCCGCAGGGCACCCTGTCTACCGCTGGAACTGCCTGGCAGGCTGCGAGCGCACCGTGACCGGGCACGGCGACCTGTGCGCCGCCCACCAGGCGCTCTGGCGCAGGCACCGCGACGAGGGCGGGACACGGGCCGGCTTCCTGCAGGCGGCTCAGGCACTCGGGCCGGGCGAGGGGACCGAGGAACGGCCGTGCCGGATCTGCCCGGACCGCCCGGCCGGCCACCTCACGCTGCGGCTCTGCCATTATCACGAGCACCGCTGGTATGGCTACCTGGGCCAGCACGGCGCCGGCGCCGACTTCGCCCGGTGGCTGGCCGGCCAGGAGGAGGCCGCCGGCTACGGCCGGTGCCGCGTCCGCGTCTGCCCGGAGACCGCGTTCTCGCCGCTGGGGCTGTGCTCACGGCACGACGCGCGCTACCAGCGGGAAGGCCGCCCGGGAGGCGCCGCCCTGCCGGGCCAGTGGGGCAACCGCTACGAGCGAACCGGGCGCCCCGTCCCCGTCGAGTACGCCGACGAGCCGTCCTTCCGCCGCTGGTGCGCGACAACCGCGGCGGTGCTGCGGCCCGACCAGGTCAACCTCCGGGGCCTGCACCCGCTGCTGAGGGCCGAGATCCAGTGGGGCATGCACCGGCACGCCCGGCGGCAGCACGGGAAGTGGGAACTGTCCCCGATCCAGCGCCTTGCCAGCTACGGCCGCGACCGCGGCCTGCGCTCCCTCGCCGACCTGGACCCCGGCGACCCCGGCCTGCGCGAGGCGGCCGGCCGCGACGGCGCCGGCATCGCGTCCGCCATCGCCGCCGGCCTGCACGCCCTCTACGTCACGCCCGAGGAGACCCGGGAGGCCGGCTACATCCTCACCGAGCACTTCGGCCGGAGGCTCACCGACCGCAGCAGCCGCATCGACCTGGACCGGATCTCCCAGCGGTGGCTGCGAGACCTTGTCTGGGACCACTTCGCCGAAGTCCTGCGGTCCCCGTCCTGCCCGCGCTCCGGCGGCACCTTCGACCACACCCGCCGGGCCGGGCTCGAACTGAGCGCCTTCCTTGAGGCATGCGCTCCCGGCGGCGGACACGACCCGCGGGCCCTCACGGCCGGGCACATGCACAAGTTCGCCGCCGACCAGCGGCAGCGCGAGCTCGACGGGCTGGCCTCGCTGGGAGCCAGGGGCGTCCACGGCAAGCCGTCGATCGTGACCGCCAACACCAGGCAGGCCGTCTTCCACCGCACCCGGCGGCTCCTGCGCGGGGCGCTGGAGTCCGGCGAGGCGGGCAGGCTCGGCCTGGACCGGGGCTTCATCACCGCGATGCCCGCCGCCGGGCGCGTGGTCCAGCGGTCCCGGCCGCCGTTCACCGACGGCGTCGCCCGGGCACTGGCCGACGAGGCCAACCTCCAGGCCCTGGCGCGAGACCACGACCCGTTCGACCGCGGCCTGCGCGACGCCTGGGAGACGATCATCGTCACCGGCCGCCGCTGCAGCGAGGTCCTCGAGCTCCGCCTGGACTGCCTGGGACGATACGGCGGCCTGCCCATGCTCTGGCACGACCAGACGAAGGCCGGCAACTACGACGCGGCGATCCGCATCCCGGAGCGGACCAGCCAGCTGCTGGAGGCACGCCAGCGCAAGACCCTGGACCTGTTCCGCGAGCGGAACAACCGGCCGCCCACCGCCGGCGAACGCGCCGCGATGGCGCTGTTCCCGACGAACTTCCGCAACCGGGACTGCCGGGTCGCCCTGTCCTACAACTGGTTCCACAAGGGCTTCAAGAACTGGGTCGACAGCCTTGACATCGGGCGCTGGGTCGCCCACCAGGCCCGCCACTCGCTGGCCACCAGCCTGCTGCGCGCCGGGGCCAGCCTGACCCACATCCGCCGCTACCTGGGCCAGGTTTCGGAGAAAATGGCGGAGCACTACGTCCACCTTGCCCAGTCCGACCTGGAAGACGTCCTGCAGCAGGTCTGGGTCGCCGGCCCGGGGACCGCCAGCCCCGGCGAACTGCTCGCCGGGGAGGCCGCACCGCTGTCCCGCGAGCAGGCCCAGGCCCTGGCACTCGACCTGTCGAGGCGCAGCACCCCGGCCGAGGGCGGGTTCTGCACCTTCCAGCCCGTCGTCGAGGGAGGCGCCTGCCCGTGGAACCTGGACTGCCACAACTGCGACAAGTTCGTGCTGTCGGGCGCGGACCTGCTCTACTGGCGGCGCAAGCGCGAGCAGTGGCGGCTCCTCGCCGAAGGCGCCCCCGACGACGCGACCGCCGAATACCTGCACGCCTACTTCGAGCCGACCGCCCGCGCGATCGACGGCCTCGAAAAGACACTCGCCGGCCTCGGGCTCCTCGACGACGCGCTCGCCCTCGACATGCGCAAGCCCCAGGACTACTTCCACCGCGTCTGGAGCACCGCATTCCGCGCCTCCGACCTCGCCGCCGCCGGCGATGATGAGCAAGGCAGCGGGGAACAGGAGCAAAGCACGTGAGCACCGAAGCGGCACTGGCCGCCCGCAGACGCGGCACCGAGGCCGCCCTCGGCCGCGTCCGCGACGCGATCACCCGGCTCCGCCGGGAGAAAACCCCGGTCAGCGTCTCCGCGGTCAGCCGGCGGGCCGAGGTGTCCCGCACCTTCATCTACGGCAACCCCGCCGCCAGGGCCGCCGTCGCCGACGCGATCGCGGCGGCCGGCGAGCAGCGCACCCGGATCCTCGACGCCCAAGACGACGGGCGCGAGGCCACCTGGCGCGAACGGGCGCTGAACGCCGAGGACGCGCTCAAGGCAGCGCACCACGAGATCACCGTCCAGCGCACCCGGATCGGCGAGCTCCTCGGCCAGGTCAGGGACCTGCAGTCCGAATGGACCGAGGAAGCCATCCAGCGGATCACCACCGAGAACACCACCCTCAAGCAGCGCGTCCGGACCCTCACTGCCGGCAACCGGACTCTCGAGGAAAAGCTCAAGGCCGCACGGGAGAACCTCCGGTTCCACGACAAGCGCATCGCCGACCTCGAAGCCCAGATCGCCCCGCCGCAATAGCCGGCAGGCAGTCCGCTCAGATAACCCGTGAAAGCCTTGCCCGCCATCCGGCGGGCAAGGCTTTCCCATTTCCTCACGGCAAATCAACGGGAAACGGTGCGGCTAGCGTCGCTGACATGTAAGCTATGAATAGCAGCAGTTCAGGGGAATAAATCTGATTCTCCGGTCGGTAAAGTCGTGTACCACCCCAGGGTCCACTCCGAGACCGGGCAGTCCCCGCGGGAGCGGTGGGACGCGGCCGGGCCGCGGTTCGTCCCGGACGCCG
>DAHWEX010000796.1 GCA_027326205.1 Actinomycetota bacterium | reverse complement strand
ACCAGCCAGCCGGTGGAAGCCGTCCTGCCCGCGATCCGGGACCTGCTGGAAAACGGCCCGCGGTAACGAAGGAGAATCCCTCGGTCAGCCGGACAAGTGCCGGCTGCGGCTGCCGCGGGGCAAAACTGCGGCAATCTAGGTCGGCAGCGACTGGGCGGGGGAAAATGTGACGGTCGCGCCGATTGTTCCCTTTATTTCGAGAGTGCTCACTTTTGAACCGCCCGCGATAACCGCGCCGTCGACGATACTGAGCATCAGCCAGGAAAGGCCGGCCGAGGCAATACTGGTGAACTTGTCTTTGAACCACAACGGCCGGTCGGCGACTACCTGAGCGGTGGCGCCGCCGACGCCCTTGACCAGGACCACGCGGTCAACGGTTCCGTCGTGCAGCTGCTCCCGCAGGATCGCGGTGGTGTACGCAGACCGGGTGGCGCCGCCCGGCACGGCCATGACCGAGGACAGGAACGCATCGATGGCGGCCGCCACCTGGCCGATCGAGGCGGCCGTGCCGGTGTCTTGCGGGCCCAGCTCGGCCTTCCTGGTCTCCAGGGCGATGCGTTCCGCGTTGAGGTCGCGGAGCAGGCGGCTGATGCGCCCGGTCCCGGCCGCCTCAACGGTGCGGAAGTCGTCGAGGAACACCTTGATCTGAGGAACGTGCCTGGTCATGGCGGTGGCAACGCTCATTGCGGCCTGCGTGTCGTCAATAGTGGCCGATGCCCCGGAGATCTTCCTGTTCGCCGAGAACAGCGAGACGATCGCGGGAAGTGCCGAGGCGGCCGCGCCGACCACCCCCGCCGCCACGAGGCTCTCCGGGATGAACGTCTCGTCCAGGCCGGCGGTTGCGGGCGGCGGGGAAGGCGGCGGTGCCGCCAGGGCCTGGGCGGCCGCGAGCAGCTGGGTCAGCCCGTCCGTGACTTGGGCGTAGATGGCGTCGCTGGAGGCCAGGTCGAGCTCGGTGGTGACCAGCACGTACTTGTTCTTGTCGGGCAAAGCGCGGGCTATGTCGTCGACCGCGGCGGCGCTGGCGTGGGTTAGCGCCTGCAGGACCAGGGCGGAACCGAACAGCTGCGTTCCGGCGTCGACCGTGGTCGACCCAGGGCTGATCTTGCTCAAGTCGGGCACCGCGCCCGCGTACTCACTGAAGCGGGTGTCGAGCGCGGATTTCTCCGCCTTGGCGGTATCGGCCCGCTGCTGAGCCGCGCGATTCGCGACGGCCGCGGGTGACTTCCACTCGTTAAGCTCGAGTTCGGCCCTTTCCGCGGCCAACTGGGCGGCTTTAGCGTTCGCCATGGCCTGGACGGCCGCCGGGTCCCCCTCAGGCATGACTTCTCCCACCCGTCTCACTTTTAGCTCACGGCCGAAGTCGCTGTGCTCCCGTAGTGCCCCGGACATCGCTCCAAAACGCCCGGCCGGAATGCTAGGGTAACGCCAGCGGCGCGTACGAGTGCCTAGATTGGCCAGGGGGAAATATGGCCAGTTTTCTCGACCGGGATCCGCCGATCGACTTTTCCGATCCGGTTGTGCGCGATTTGTGGGCTGTGCTGGCGGCCAACTACTGGAACAAGGCCGCGGTCCGGGACATGCTCGCGCAGGTACACGTTGATGCGAGCGAGATCGACTGGGACCGGGCCATGCGCTGGGTGTGGCGGGACATCCTCATGCTCACCTTCCGCCAGGCGAAGCTGCGGTCGCTGCTCGCCCAGCTCATGGACGGCGATGACGCGGCGGTCGCCGGGCGGATCAGGGAACTGACTGCGGCCTCCCCGGTTGGCCCGGCACCGGCACCGGATGCCGCCGCCACCCAGTGGAAAGGCGGCGACACCCGGCTCGAAGCGCTCACGCAGGCCGAGTCGACCCTCCTTGACATCGCCTTCCTGCGCCGCGGGGTCGAGCTCGGCCCGGCCGTCTGCCGCCTGACGGTGACCCACTCCGGCCGCCCGTACTGGGGCACCGGCTTCCGCATCGCGGACGACCTGCTGCTGACCAACCATCACGTGCTGTTCAACCCAGCTGACGGGCAGACTCCGGCCGCGGCGGTTGAGGCGTGGTTCGGGTACGAGCGGACGTTCTCCGGCCTCGACCAGAAGTACACGGTGGTCGCGGGCGATCCGGTGACGATCAAGGGCGACCGTGGCCACGACTGGGCCACCATCGGGGTCCGGGACGCGATGCCGGCCGAGGCACCGGTCATTGCGCTGCGCGGGGCCTCGCCGGTCCGGGTCGACGACCGCGTGTACATCATCCAGCA
>DAHWEX010000756.1 GCA_027326205.1 Actinomycetota bacterium | reverse complement strand
GGTCGCCGGTGCGCAGCGCGCACCGCGCGCCGGGGACGCCCCGGTCGCGGGTGCCCGACGCGATCGTCGTCGCCCCGGCCACGTTCAACCTGCTCAACCAGTGGGCGCTCGGCATCGCGGACTCCTACGCGCTCGCCGTGCTCGCCGAGCAGACGGGGATGGGCCTGCCGGTCGTCGTGCTGCCCGCGGTCAGCGCGCCGCTGGCGTCCCGCCCGCAGTTCGCGCGGTCGCTGAGGGCACTGCGCGCCGAGGGCGTGTCCGTGCTGCTCGGCCCCGGCGGGACCGCGCCGCCGGGCGCCACCGAGGACGCGTTCCCCTGGCACCTCGCCCTCGACGAGGCGTTTTCCATGACCGGCTTCGGCGAAGAGTAGCGTTGACGTCATGACATCGGCTAAGAGCAGGCGGCGGCTCGCGATCACCGTGGCGGTGATCGCCGGCTACGTCGCGGGGACGGTCATCGCCACCCGGCGGGGATACGCGTTCGGGAAGAACACACTGGTCAGGTGCCGCCGGGGGCACCTGTTCACGACGGTGTGGATTCCCGGCGGCTCGGTCAAGGCGCTGCGCCTGGGCTTCTGGCGGCTGCAGTGGTGCCCGGTCGGCAGGCACGTCGGCCTCGTCCACCCGGTCAAGGGCGCCGACCTGACGGACGCCGAGCGCGAGTTCGCGCTGGCGCACCACGACACGCCCATCCCCTAACGGCGCGTCCCCGGCCAGCCCGACGTCACCGGTGCGCGGCGAGGGCGGCCCTGATCCGGGTCGCTTCCTCCCGGTAGGCGCGTTCGAGCGGCTCCCGTCCGGCATCCACGCTCACCAGTCCCGCAGGCGGCACAAGGGGGTGCGAGCCGCCGCGGCGACGACACCCCGGGAAACGCCGCCCCGCCCAGCGGCGAAGCAGCAGGCCAAGCCAATTTATCGACATTCATCGAATCAATGTGCGGTTATGGTTACACCGGTGGTTTTTCCCCTAAATCGCGATTTCGGCAAATTGCGAGGAAACCGCGTTTAGACTGCTCGCTACGCCAGTCGCGGAAGTGAGCGTGCCCAGGCACCGCACACTGTGGCTACCGCGGCCGGCTCATGTCGACAATTATCTGCGGCTGAGACATGAACACAGGCGAGGGCAGAGCAATGAAGGGCCCTGACGCGCTCGACGACGAGCGGCTAGGCGGTCGGTCGGTACTGTCCTGTGCGGGTACGGGGGTGGCCAGCGATGGCTAGCGAAGCCCAGCCAGGGCCAGGCACGCCTGGAACGCGCGCGTCAGGCACCGGGCGCCACACCAGCCCGCGGACGCGGCGCACGGGCGCGAGGACGAAGACGAAGCGGCCCGACTCCAGCCCGATGCGGTTCTCCATCAGCAACTGGCCGGTGGCCACGCGGTTGATCGCGGTCTTCATCGCGGCGAGCGTGACCGGTCTGGTCTTCGGCGGGCTGCGCGTCGCGGACGCGATGAGCAGCGCCAACGGGTACGCGCGGACCACCCAGCTCGCCGTCCTTGGCAAGCAGATGACCCTGCTCGCGCAGGCGCTGGAAAACGAGCGCGACCTGACCGCGGCGGTCTCCGCCCTGGCCGCGCTGCAGGCCGACGCGGTCGCCGCCGACGGCGGGCACCCGGTCACCACGGCGGTGGGCAACGCGCTGACGCAGGCGATCACCGCGGAACAAGGGCAGCTGGACCAGGCACAGCGCGCGACGGGCGCCGCCGTGGCGCCGGTGCAGCAACTCGCCCAGGACGTTTTCGCGGACCCCGCGTTCCCTGCCAGCGTCCGTGACGCCGCTAGCAGCGTGATCGCTCAGGTCAGCGACGGGGACCTCGACGCGATCCGCCTCCAGGTCATCGGCCAGTCGCCGTCGGCGGTCATCGGCGACTACTCGGCCACGCTCACCGACCTGTTCGCGCTCAACGCGCAGGTGGCCGGCTCCAGCGGTGACGCCGTGCTCACGAACGCGGTGAACGCGCTCGGCGCCCTGTCTCAGGGCGAGGACCAGGCAGCGCAGCAGCGCGCCATCCTCGACGCGGCGTTCATCGAGAGCGGGCTGAGCGACGCGGGCGGCAAGGGCAAGGTCAAGCCGTTCAACAACGTCGGCGGTCCGGCGGCGATGAACTACGCGGGCGGCCTGCAGGCCCTCGTCACCGCGCAAGATCTCCAGCTCACCGACCTGGCGACGTTCCAGACCGCCGCGACTCAGACCGAGCAGGAGGAGTACCTGGCCGGCCAGGTCGGCAACCATGTCGTGGCCGCCAGCGACATCTACGCCGCCGTGACGTCCGACAGCGGCAATCCGCAGGCTATCTTCCCGCAGCTCAAGGAGCTCATCGCCGGGCTCACCCCGACGAGCGCGCCGAGCCAGTGGTACGCGGACCAGTCCGCGGTCGTCAACGGGATGCAGGCGACCGACACCCAGATCGCCACGGAGATCGTCGCCCGCAGCCAGGCCCTGCAGCATCAGGCCTTTGAGTCGGCACTTTTCACCGGATTGGCGACCCTGCTGGTGGTCGTCTTGGTGCTCGGCGTGACAGGGCTGATCGGGCGGTCGCTCGTCAACCCGCTGCGCAGGCTGCAGGCGGACGCGCTCGACATCGCCGCCGTCCGGCTGCCCGCACGGGTGGCGGCCGCGTCGGCAAACACGGAAGCACCGGAAGGGCCGATCGTGATCGAGCCGATCGGGGTGCAGTCCACCGACGAGATCGGCCGGGTAGCCCGCGCGTTCGACCACGTGCACGCCGAGGCCGTGCGCCTCGCCAGCAACGAGGCGCAGTTGCGCGGCAGCCTCAACGCGATGTTCATCAGCCTGTCCCGGCGGTCGGTCCCGCTGATCGAGCGGCTGGCCCGCATGATCGACTCGATGGAGCAGAGCGAGGACGACCCGGACCAGCTCTCCAACCTCTTCTCCATGGACCACATGATCACCCGCATGCGGCGGAACTCGGAGAACCTGCTCGTCCTCGCGGGCGAGGAGCCGGTCCGCAAGTGGACCGAGTCCGTGCCGCTGTCCGATGTCGCCCGCGCCGCGGCCGCGGAGATCGAGCAGTACAACCGGGTGGCGCTCGCGGTTCAGCCGGGGATCATGGTCTCCGGGCAGGCGGCGGCCGACGTGGTGCACCTGCTCGCCGAGCTCATCGAGAACGCCACGCTGTTCTCGCCGCAGAGCACCCAGGTCCGGGTCACCGTCATGGAACTGAACAGCGGCGGCGTGCTCGTCGAGGTCCGCGACGACGGGGTCGGCATCTCCGCGGGCCGTCTCGCCGACATGAACTGGCGGCTCGACCACCCGCCCGTGGTCGACGTTTCCATCTCCCGGCACATGGGCCTGTACGCCGTGTCCCGGCTGGCCGGCAGGCACGGGATCAAGGTCAGGCTGCGGCCCGGCACGCCGCAGGGCCTGTCCGCCCTGGTCTGGCTGCCCGGCCACCTGGCCACGAACGAGCCGGTCTCCCACCGCTCCGGTCAGTCCCGGCCGGTCGACGTGGGCCAGGGAGCATGGACGCGGTCGGTCCGGCGCACGGCCGGACGGCACCGGAGCGGGCACCTCGCCACCAGCGGCGACCAGCCCGCGCTGGCCGGGCGGACGGCGGCGGCCGGGCGGCCGGGCACCGTCTGGTTCTCCGCCAAGCGCCCCTCCGGGAATCCCGTCAAGGCATCCGACGAGATCGCGGCCGGCTGGCAGGCGCCGGGCGGCGCCCTCGCGACCGCCGGCGTGGCCGGCCCGCGGTCCGTCGGCGACTCCGGCGGCTTCGCCGCCCCTGCCGTGCCGACGGCGCGGACCGGATCCGGGCTGCCGAGGCGGGTGCCGCAGATGAGCGCGCGCCCGGGTTCGGAAACCCTGGATCCGGAAGCACAGGGCTCGCAAGCACAGGGCTCGCAAGCACAGGGCTCGCAGACACTAGGCTCGCAAGCACGGGGCAGCGAGAGCCCGGCGACCGCCCTGGCCGCCGTCCTCG
>DAHWEX010000755.1 GCA_027326205.1 Actinomycetota bacterium | reverse complement strand
GTCCTATTCTCTCGGCCAGGCACATGAATTCCAGGTCCCAGGAGTTCAGGTCCTCCGGGGTGACCGATCCGGGCGGCAGTTCGCCTGTCGCAGGGGATTTACGCACCTCTCGATGATCTCGTGCCGGATCCCGGCACACCGGGCGACACGCCGGAATCTAGCCCTGTAGTACTAGCTCCGCCCCAGCACTGTGGCCCCCAGCGCTAAACCGGCTCCGGCGCCGCGGCACTCTGCACCGAACCTAACGGCGCAGTGTGCCGCGGCGCCAAGGCCGTATGAGCGCCGGGGGCCACAGCGACAAACCTCGTCGCCACTTCGCCACGGACCGATGCCGTTCAGTTAAGCGCCCCGGTCGCGGTTCGCGGACGTCCTGTTAGGTTCCCCGGTTCGGGATTCAGCGGGCCGCGCGCAGGCAGCCGCCGGCTACACGGACGCACTTCTTCCTGATCTCGGCGGCGCGGGCGTGCCTTTCCCCGCCGGGAGCGGTCAGGAACGCCACGCCCGCGTCCATCACCGACCGGGCGCTGGCCAGCGAGCCGCGGCTCTCTTCGCCGCGGTCGGCGAACACGTCGAGCCAGCGGCACAGGTCGACCGCCGCGCCGTCCATGTCCCCGAGTTCGAGCGCGTCGAAGACGGCCCGGCCGAGCAGGAAGCCCGGGTTCCACCAGCCGTCCTTCGCCTGCCGCGTTCCGATGTAGTCGTGCATCGCCCGGCGGGCGACGGCAGCGGCCGGCCGGTCACGGCGCAGCAGGGCGTCCTTGAGGCGCCATTCGATGAGCCGCTCCTGCGGGATGCCCGCGCCGCTCCCTGGGTCACGGCGAACCCGCCAGCTCAACTCCGCGCCCAGGGCGTCGTGCGCCCACGGCTCGTCGAGCTCCGGGTCGGCGGGCCAGCCGCACCAGCGGCAGCGCCGCGGCCAGCGGCGGACCGGGGCGCCGCACTCCTGGTTGGCGCACCGCCAGCCGTGAGCGGTCGCCCGGGGCGGCGGCTGGTAACCGTAGGAGGTCCGCGGCAGCGGCCGCAGGCGCAGTAGTGCCACCATGGCGCGTACTTACTCGGTGGCGGTGGCCCCAAACTCGATTCCACTCGGCACCCGGAAAACCGAGAATCTGGGCGGAACGGGCGCTGACGCGGCGAGAAGGCCGTCCGAAGCTGTCCGGACATTGCGGACCGAGCCAGCCGCAGCCGCCGGCTTGCGGATACTAGTCGATATCCGCAAGGCTCTTGTACCTGCGGTTTTTGTACGTGCGATGTGTACCTGCGGTAGATGGTTCCAAGGCAAGCCAGGGGTGGGGCATGCCATCAATAAGGCAAGAACTAGAGACGACCAGAACCGCGCGCTGGTACCGCGACGCGTCCGGCACCGCGCGGGCCGGGGCGTGGGCGGACCGGGAGCGCGACTATGCCGCGCTCCGGGCCGTGCTGGCCGAACACGCGAGCGCGGCGGCGACGGCGACCGGGCGGCGGCACGAACAGCCGCCCTTCCAGTTGCCCGCCCTGCTGAGCCTCGTGGCGAAGCAGGCGCACTACGCGGGCGCGGAGCCGGTCTACCGGCGCTACCGGAGCAAGCAGCATGGAGCGCAGATCCTCCGCTGGGCGGGCAGCGACTCGCCCATGCGGCCGTGCCCGGCATTTCTCGCCGAGGCCAGGATCACCGCGTTCTGGCCCTACCGGGAGGGCATGCTCGAGGTCTCCGACGCCTTCGACATGACGCGGGCGGAGTGGGCCTCGGCCTACCTGCAGGCGCTCGCCGCCTGGGCGGCCGATGACCGCACGCTCGCCGCCTACGACCCGGGCGGGGCGCCGCTGTGCGTCGCCGAGGACATGGCGGTGATCGCCGGGGTGCACGCCCCCTGGGCCACGGGCCCGGCGGCCGCGGCGCACGCCGACCGCCTCACCGCGCTCGCGGACGAGGTCGTCCGCGGTGTCCTGTCCGACGCGAGCATGACGCCGCTCGGCGCGTTCAACACGGTCAGGGACGAGGTCCGCGCGCTGCTGAGCCCCTCGCCGGAATCACTGGCCGAGCAGGTCTTGCGGGCGGTCGCCGAGCTTTCCGACCGGATGATCCACGGCAGCCGGATGGCACCCGGACAGGCCAAGCGGCTTGAGGGCATGCTGGCTAGCCTCGCTACGCTGCTGACCCACCAGGCCAAGCCGCATAGTGAAGGCGAGTCCGGCGGTTACCTGAGGCAGGCGTGACAGTGACAGGGGACGCCGTCCCCGCAGCCGATGAGCAGGCGCGGGCCACGGCTAGGCTGCGCGGCGCGACCCAGGCGCTCAACGTCCTGGGGCGCCGCTCGCCCGTCGACCAGCAGCGCGCCAGCATGTTCGCCCTGAACCTGCTGCGGACGGCGGCGATGCCGGCTGACTGGACCGAGGCCGGGTTTCCGGAACCTCCCGCCGCCGCGCCGGCGCCCGACGCCGATCAGCCGCACGGACCGCGCCTGCCCGCAGGTCACCGGGCCGTGGTGCTACTCGCCCAGGCGGCGATGGACCTGTACGCGGCGGGACGCCGGGTCAGCGAGCGGCCGCTCCTGTGGGAGCACATGGCCCGGTTCTTCGCCGACCTCCTGCCCGAGGAGGACCCGGAACTGGCAGGGCTGCGTGAACGGGTGCTGACCGCGCGGACCAACGCGGGCGACATCTCCCCCGGGCTTTTCGCCGAGCTTGTGGACGCGCTGGAATACCACCGCGCCGTGCACGGCCAGGACGCCTACCTCACGTCCATCGCCCAGGTAAACCTCGCGGTGGCGTTCCGGCTGCGCCGGGGCGACAACGACCTGGCCGCGTCGACCGCGCTCGCCGGGGAAGCCGCGCGGATCCGCGCGGCCGCCTACGGCCCGGAGCACCCGGTGACCCTGGTCGCCCGCTCCATGGTCAACCACTCCATGCTGCTGCAGGCCGAGAGCAGCCCCGACGACGAGCGGCCCCGCATCGCCAGCCAGGTGCTGCCCGAGGCCACCGCGGTCCGCGCCGCCCGTGACCGGCTCTACGGGATCACCGCGCCGAACGCGACGTCGAGCCGCCGCT